>DASQUI010000028.1:0-4665 GCA_035641375.1 Actinomycetota bacterium | reverse complement strand
GAGGTCGAGCGGCCGGTACCCAAGGACGACGAAGTCCTCATCAAGGTCCACGCCACGACGGTCAACCGGACGGATACGGGTCTTCGCAGCGCCGAGTACTTCATCAGCCGGTTCGTCACCGGCCTTCTGCGACCGAAGCGGAAGATCCCCGGCACGGAGCTGGCAGGGGAGGTCGAGGCAGTCGGCCCGGCCGTAACCGAGTTCGAGGTGGGTGACCACCTCTTCGGCGTCAGCGCGAGCACTGCCGGCGCACACGCAGACTTCATCTGCCTGCCGGAGGGCGCGCCGCTCGCGCATAAGCCGGCCGGCATGACGTTCGAAGAGGCTGCTGCGGTCCCCGACGGGGTCATCCTGGCACTGTCGTACCTGAGACGGGTGGATCTCCGGAACAGGCGAATGATCCTCATCTACGGCGCGTCGGGATCGATCGGGACGGCGGGCGTGCAGCTAGCCAAGTACTACGATGCCGACGTCACCGCAGTATGCAACACGAAGAACGTTGAGCTCGTGAGATCGCTCGGAGCCGACCGGGTCATCGACTACACGCAGGAAGACTTCACGATGAACGGCCGGACCTACGACTTCGTCTTCGACGCAGTCGGCAAGCTCTCGTTCAAACGGTGCAGAGGCTCGCTGAAGCCGGGCGGGATCTACGGCTCAACCGACCTCGGACCCTATTGGCAGAACCCGTTCTTGGCGCTGTGGACGTCGCGGATCGGCAACAAGAAAGTTCTGTTTCCGATACCGCGCTACACAAAGCGGGACGCCCTCTTCCTCAAGGAGCTCATCGAGGCGGGGAAGTACCGAGCGGTGATTGACCGACGTTACCCGTTGGAGGACGTGGTCGAGGCGAACAGGTACGTCGAGACGGGGCAGAAAACGGGGAATGTCGTCCTGACCGTCAGCCACGAACGCAAAGCGTCTCCGTGAGCGTAGAAGGCGCCGCAGGCGCTTTTCTCATCCTCCTGCCGGTCGCGTTCAATGCGTTCTTCCTTCTGCTCGCGCGAAGGTTCGACTACCCGAACATCCTGCGTAGGCCAACCGAAGAGATCTTGAGCCTGTTCCACGCGGGCGGGACTCGCCTCAAGCTTCTCTGGTACGGCTTCATGCTGACGGCGGTCCTCCTCGCGCCGCTTGCCGTCCTCCTGGGACAGGTTCTCGCTCGTGACGGCCTCGCAGTGGTGCCCACGGCGACGGTGGTCGGTGTTCTCGCCGCCTTCGTCCAATTCCTCGGACTGGCGCGGTGGCCCTTCCTCGTTCCGGCGCTGGCTCGAACGTACGCGGATCCTGCCTCGAGCCAGGCGACGCGCGAGGCGACCAAGGTTGTCTTCCAGTCGCTCCATCGCTACCTGGGGATCGGGATCGGAGAATCCCTCGGTTACCTCCTAACAGGCACCTGGACGACACTCGTCGGTGTGGCGATGCTCCAGTCCTCCACGTTCGAGGCGTGGCTCGCTTGGCCGGGAATCATCATCGGACCCTTCCTCATCGTTGGTTCTCTGGAGTTCGTTGGCCGCTTCGAGGAGGAGGGCTGGAAGCTCCTTGGCGCGATCGTCCCGATCACCTACATCGCTTGGTCGCTGTGGCTCATCCTCTCGGGGTTGGTACTCGTGGTCGCGTAGGCGGCGGGAACTGTTCGGTCGCCGCTTCGGCACCCCCTCCCGGGGGCGGCCATCACCGCCGTCTATCGATCCAAGGGCGCGGGTGTGGCATCGGCGCGGACCAGCTCGATCCGTCGGGTGAGGTTGAACCTCCAGGGCCAGCGCCATGGCGTGGCGTTGACGACCCGAAGCGGAGAACCGAGCGCGTGCTCGACCGGATCGGACACGTGCGCGTGGCGTGGCCCGAATGGGTGTGGCCGGACGCCGGACCGAAAGTCCCAGACGATCGCCCGGCCGCCCGGGCGCAGGACGCGGCCTATCTCGGCCAGGCCTGTCGTCGGGTCGGCCCAGTGGTGCATCGACAACGTGGTGACGACAAGGTCGAAAGATCCGTCGGGGAACGCCAGCGAGGCCACGTCGCCGACCAGGAACGATGGCCGGCGCTCATTGCCGTCCCCCGGACGGTCGGCGTTTGCCCGGGCGCGCTCGATCATGCTCGGATCGAGGTCGACACCGGTCACGTCAAGGCCGTGCTGTCGAGCCAACCGGATCGACAGGCGGCCGGGCCCGCAGCCCACGTCGAGCACACGTCCGCGGTCCAAGGCCACCGCCGCGACGTCGGCCGCGATGCGCGCGTAGAACGAGCCCAGGACCAGCCCACCCAGCGTGTCGTAGACGCCGGCATCGCCCACCAGGATCCCTCCCGGCACCCTTCGATCGCCGGCATCACGGCGATGTCGAACGGCGGCGACGGCCGCGGCGGCGGCGGCGGCGGCGGCTCCGAGCAGGATCACGAACCTTCGATGTCGACCCATGACAACTCCTCCCAGTATCCCAGGCACCTGGCTCGTCAGCGGCTGGATCGCCCACTCATTCGACCCTCGGTGCGCCGGAGGGGGAGCCGCGCCACCTTCGGCGTGTCCGTCCACGTGAAGGTGAACTCGATCATCCCCGGGGTGGTCGACGTTGGTATCCCGCGGCGATCACTTCGCACACACGGGCACCAGGAACGCCAGCGGCTCACGTCCACTTCAGGGTGGCACCGGCGTCGCATCCGTTCAGGCCGCCACCACGCCCTTAATCGAGGCGATCTCGCCGGCTACTTCGCCGATCACGCCGACGTCGGTCTACACCATGATGTACGCGACCATCACGCCGGGACCGGCGTGGGCTCCGGCTCGCGGCGCCGCGGCCAGTACTCGAGGATCACCGCCCCAACCCCGAACGCCGCGATGAAGATCCCGAGCACGATGCCGGCGATGGGGATCGAGAACAGCACCACCACGATCAGCACCCCGAGCACCAGGGCGATCCACCGCCGGGACCCCTCGGTGCCCACGGCCAAGCGGCCCAGGAGCATGCCCACCACCGCCTGGGCCCCGAAGAACACGAGCAGCCAGAAAAGGAACGTGACCACGGTCACCAGGGTGAGGCTGCCGAACACCGTCACGCCCAGCAGCGTCTCGAGCTGGAGCAGGCCGAAGGCGATCGACAGCAGGATCATCACCAGGAAGATCACCACGATCAGCACGATGAACCCGATCGCCCCCAGGAAGCCCACGCCGAGGCTGGCCCAGGGCCGCTCGCGGAGGGTTGTGGCCGCGCCGTCCACCGCCCGGGGGACGAGCCACAGGAGCAGCGCGCCGATCAGGAGGATAGCTACGAACCGCTGGAGCGCGTACAGGACCCGGTCGCCGAACGTAGGATCCCCCCGCTCGACCACGTTCACGTCCTCGCTGCCGCCGATCGTCCCCGTCCGGTCGTACGCCCCGGTCGTGCCGAGCACGTTCCCCTCGACCGTGCCCTCGAGGGAGGTCTGGCCGGCGGCGAAGAGGAAGTCCTCCCCAACGGTGCCGGACAGGGTGACCTGTCCCGAGCTCACCGCGAGGTCCTCTCCCACGGTTCCGGTGACCAGGGCCCGCCCGGCCCCGATCCTCACGTCGCCGGCCACCTCGCCGGAGACGTCAGCGTTGCCCGTGCCGACCAGGAGGTCGCCGCGCACCTGACCGCTGACGTCCACGTTGCCGCCCGAGGCCACCACGTCCCCCTCGACGGTCCCCTCGATCCGGACGAAGCCAGCCGCGGCGTACAAGTCGCCGGGCACGGTCTCGTCGGCCGCCACCACCACCTCGCGGCCGGTCCGGAACTTGCCGCCGAGCCGGATCTCCTGGGCGAAGGCCACCGTCGAGCCGAGGAGCACCACGAGGCCGCCCAGCACCACCCAGACGACGCGCCAGCGCTTGGGCTTCTTCGAGGTCACGCCCAAATCCTTCGCCCCTTGCGCCGCCAGAGTCAAGTCGCCATGTCAGGGCCCAATCACGGCCTCCACGTTCATCAAGCTGGGCCTCGTCGATGAGTACCGGCTCTTCGTCAGCCCGGTCGTCCTGGGCGGCGGCACGCCGTACTTTCCCGCCCTGACCGATACGATCAACCTCGAGCTCATCGAGACACAAATGTTCGCTTCTCGCGTCGTTTACCTTCGCTACCAGCGCGCGCAAGGCAGAGCCGGGACCCAGAACGCGTAAGAGCTCTCCTACGTCGAGAGTAGCCATGCGGGCGGTGTCTGTAGCCTGAATGTAACGAGATCAAGAAATAAGCGGAAAGTCCGCACTTTCGAAGAATCGGACGCCGGCGATGCTGCTCGTTTTGGGCGTCGGCCGGCGTGTGGGGTAAGCATTTATTCGGTTCACGCTTCCGAGCAGGGCGTTCAGACCGGGCTCCAAGAGCAGCCCCTGCCTGCCCGTCGAAAGTTGCCAGGGTCTCCCGGTCCGCACGACCGGATGCCGGCCCCCCGAAGCTGAGCGGAAGGCGCTCCGCTTCCCCGTTGGAGGGTCGGCCCTCACCCGGGAGTTAGCCCTCGGCCTGAAGCACCAGGTCAGCGGCCGGATCCCAATAGATGCACCCATCGGGCCCAGCGCCATAGGTAGAGTGATGACCGGCCGTCGTGTCGCTCACGTCTCATCGCTAAGGAGGGACCCATGGACCCATCGAGGGAGGGCTATTACCGGGGCTTGTTCCTGGTGGCGGCGATCTACGACGTGGTGCTCGGGATCGTCTTCACGTT
>DASQUI010000027.1:0-10012 GCA_035641375.1 Actinomycetota bacterium | reverse complement strand
CCGCCTCTCCCCCCAAGGACGCCTACGGACCGGGGATCGTCGTGGCCCAATCCCCCAAGAAGGGAACCGAGAGGCCGGAAGGCTCGACGGTGACCATCACCGTGAATCCCTCTCCCTCTCCATCGCCCTCCCCCACCTAGGGGCGCGGGACAAGTACGGGCTCGACGGATCCACGTACCGCCACGCGTGGCCGGTGGCGGACGAGATGCCCACCCGTGGCGTTCGCGCCGCTCGCCGGCTGCGGACGCCCTCGGCCACCCACAGGCTTCGCCCGGTGGTGAGGTCGTGCCCGTCGAGGGACAGCGTGACCGCAAGGGCCTGGCACAGGCGGCCCGGGCCGGCGCACAGCAGCCGCTCGTCCTCGAGCCCCCGGCGACGGGCCATGGCCCGGATCCCATCGATGGGCTCGAGCGCACGGAGCAGCACCGCACTCCCGCCGCCGGCGACGACGTTCATGCAGTGGTGGATGCCGTGTGAGACGTACACGTACGCGTGGCCGGGCGGCCCGAACATCGAGCGGTTGCGGGCGGTCGGTCCGCGGAACGAATGGCTGGCCGGGTCGTCCGGCCGGTACGCCTCCGTCTCGACGATGCGACCCATGATGACCGTTCGTCCGATCCGTCGAACGAGGAGGCGGCCCAGCAGGTCGCGGGCCAGCCGCAGGGCCGGGCGCGCGTAGAACGACCGCGGAAGCGGACGGAGCGCGGCCCCGGTCAGCGCGACGCCCGTCCCTTGGCCAGGAACTTCCGCAGCCGGGTCAGCGGCCACGTGTTGATGACGTCGGCTCGCGACAGCCACCCCCGCTGGGCGTTGGCCACCCCGAAGCGGAGGTAGGGAAGGTGGACGGTGGAATGCGAATCGGTGTCGAGGGCGAACCTCACCCCCTTCTGCCGGGCCCACATGATGTGCTCGTCCCTGAGGTCGAGGCGGTCCGGAAACGAGTTGATCTCCAGGGCCGTCCCCGTCCGGGCCGCGGCCTCGAACACCGCGTCGAGGTCGAACTCGATGGGCGGGCGACGGCCGATGATCCGTGCCGTGGGGTGGCCGATGATGTTGATCAGGGGATGCTCCATGGCCGCGATGATGCGCCGGGTCAACTCGTCCTTCGTCTGGTTGAAGTGGGAGTGCACGCTGGCCACCAGCACGTCGAAGTCGGCCAGGAAGTCGTCGTCCCAGTCGACGGAGCCATCCGGCTGGATGTTGAGCTCCGATCCGTGCAGGAGCGTCATCTTCGGGTACCGCTTCTGCAGCTGCCGGAGCCGTTTCCGCTGGGCCAGCGTCTTCTCCCTGGTCATCTGCTGCATGTACAGGAGCTCGGCGTGATCGGTCACCGCGTAGTAGGCGTACCTGCGCGCCGCCGCCGCCTCCAGCATCTCCTCGAGTGGAGCGAGCCCGTCGGTCAGATCGGTGTGGGTGTGGAGATCGCCCTTGACGTGCCGCTCCTCGATGAGGTCGGGCAGCTCGCCGGCCAGGGCCGCTTCGATCTCCCCCCGGTCCTCGCGGAGAGTGGGAGGGATCCACGGCAACCCGAGTCGCTCGTAGACCTCCTCCTCGGTCTCGGCGACGATCAGCTTCCCCGACTTGGCACGGAACAGCCCGTACTCCGAGAGCTTCAGGCCCTTGCGGACGGCGATCTCCCGCGTGCGGATGTTGTGGGCCTTCGATCCGGTGAAGTACTGGAGCGCCGCCCCCCAGACCGCCGGCTCGACGACCCGGAGGTCCACCTGAAGCCCTTTGGTCGTGCGGATCGACGACTTCGTCTCCCCACGCGCCAGGACCTCCTGGACGTACGGCATCGTGGCGAACGCCTCCATGACCCTGGGGGGCCGATCCGAGGCGACCAGCAGGTCGATGTCGCCGATCGTCTCCCGCATGCGCCGCAGCGACCCGGCGTAGTCGGCCCGCTTCACCGCGGAGACCCGCTGCAGCTCGGCGAGGATCTCCTCGGCGAGGTCGAGGGCCGCCCCCACCGAGATCCGCTCGCCCCCCTGCTGCATGAGCTCGATGCCGCGGACGATGTTCTGCTCGGTCTTCGGCCCGAATCCCTTCAGCCCCCGCAGCCGCTCCTGATGGATCGCATCCAGCAGCTCCTCGACGGTGGAGACGCGCAGCTCCTCGAACAGCACCAGCGCCTTCTTGGGTCCGAGCGTGGGGATGGCCAGGAGCGACCGCACCCCGTCGGGGATCTCGTCGCGCAGCTCCTCGACGGCCCGGATCCGTCCGGACTCCAGGTACTCGACGATCTTCTCCGCGATCGACTTGCCGACGTTCGGGATCTTGCCGAGCGCCTTCAGGTCGAGCTTCTCGACGTCGGCGTGATAGCCGCCCACGGAGCGGGCCGCCTTCTCATACGCACGGGCCTTGAACGCATCACCGCCGGAGATGGAGATGAGGTCGGAGTACTCCTGGAGGAGGGCTGCCACCTCGTCGTTGGCCCGCGGCATCCGCTCACCGCGGCCGGGCTACGCCGCCCCGAGGAGCCACAGGAGGAGCGCCTTCTGGGTGTGCAGGCGGTTCTCGGCCTGGTCCCACACCACCGATCGCGGCCCATCGATCACGTCGTCGGTGATCTCCTCGCCGCGGTGCGCGGGCAGGCAATGCAGCACGATGGCGTCATCGGCGGCGCGCGACACCTTGTCGGCGTCGAGCCGGTACGCCGTGAACACGAGCACCCGCTCGGCCTGCTCGGCCTCCTGCCCCATCGATGCCCAAACGTCGGTGTACAGGACGTCGGCGCCGTCGCTCGCGGCGCTGGGGTCGTTCGACAGCGCGACGCTGCCGCCGGTCTCGGCGGCGATCTCCTCGGCGCGCTGCACCAGCTGCGGGATGGGCTCGTACCCCGGCGGCGTGGCCACGCGGACGTGCATCCCCGCCTTGGCCCCGCCCAGGAGCAGGGAGTGGGCCACGTTGTTGCCGTCGCCGAGGTAGGTCATGGTCCGGCCGGTCAGGTCCCCCTTCTGCTCGCGGACGGTGAGGAGGTCGGCCAGGATCTGGCACGGATGCTCGTAATCCGACAACGCGTTGACCACGGGAACGGAGGCCGCGCCGGCCAGATGCTCCAGCCGCTCCTGCCCGAACGTCCGGAGCACGATGCAGTCGACGTACCGTGACAGCACCCGGCCGGTGTCCTCGATCGTCTCCCCCCGTCCCAGCTGCAGCTCGGTCGCGGACAGCGCCAGCGGGTGACCGCCCGCCGAGGCCACGGCCACCTCGAACGAGACCCGGGTCCGTGTCGACGCCTTCTCGAAGATCAGGGCCACGGACTTCCCCGCGAGCCGTCCAGCGTGATCCCCCGGGGCCGCCTTCACCTTGGCGGCCAGCTCGAGGAGCTCGTGGAGCTCCGCCGTGGTCAGATCGTCGATGGAGAGGAAGTCCCGGTCCACACGGGCAGCCTACCGAGTGCCCGGTGAACCGGCAAAGGACCTCACCCGGTGCGCAGCTCCGCCCCGAGCTCGTCGGCGAGCCGCCGGCGGATGGCGGCCACCCGCTCCTCGACCTCGTCGTCGGTAAGCGTCCGGTCGGGGGCCCGGAAGTCAAGAGCGAAGGCCAGGCTCTTCCGCCCCGCCGGAACGGGGTCGCCCTCGAACACGTCGAACAGCGTGGCGCGGTCGAGGAGATCGCCGGCCGCATCGACCAGGGCGTCCCGGACGCGGCCGGCGGCAACATCACCGTCGACGACGAAGGCGAGATCGCGATGCACGGGCGGGAACCGGGACAGCTCGTCGTACGCGACCTGCCCGGCGGCGGCCTCGATGAGCGGCGCCGTCCGCAGCTCGAACGCCGCGGCCCGCCCGGCCAGGTCGAACCCCTCCCAGACGCGGGGGTGGATCTCTCCGACGTGCCCGATGGGTTCGCCCCCCAGGATCACCGCCGCAGAGCGCCCCGGATGGTACGGGGCTCCGGCCGGGTCGCCCAGCGTCCACTCCGCCACCCCCAGCACCTCGAACAGATGGGCGAGGACGCCCTTGGCATCCAGGAAGTCGTGACGGCGATGCTCCGTCGGCCAGCCCGGTGAGGCATCGCCGGCCAGGAGCACCCCGACCCGCTCGTCCTCCGTGGGTCCGGCGGGAAGGAAGATCCGGCCGACCTCGAAGAGCCGCACCGAGGGGTTCCGGTGGGCCAGGTTGCGCTGGGCGGCGCGGAGGAGGCCGGGCAGCAACCCCGTCCGCAGCACGGCGTCCTCCGCGGAGATCGGATTGGCCACCCGGATGGCGTCGCGGCGGGCGTCCTCGTAGAGGCTCGCGTCGCGCTCGGAGACGAACGTCGTCAGCGAGGCCTCGAACACACCGGCCCGCACCAACGCGTCGCGGAGCCGCCGCCGGAGCCGCTGCTCGGTGGTGAGACCGCCGGCCTGCTTCACCCCGGGGAGCGACGAGGGAAGCTTCCCGTATCCGGCCATGCGAGCGACCTCCTCGATGAGATCGGCCTCGCGCTCCAGGTCGCCGCGCCAGCCGGGGACCTCGACCACGATGCGGTCTCCCTCCTCTCGTGCGGCGATGCCCAGACGATCGAACGCGTCGCGCACGTCGCCGGCGGTGAGGTCCATGCCGATGAGGAGCGACGCGCGGGACGAGCGCACATCAAGCGTTCGCCGGGCCGGCGCCTCACCCACGTCGATCGCGCCGGCCAGCACGGAGCCCCCGGCCCACGCCGCGATGAGCTGGGCCGCTCGGGCCGCCGCCGCGGCGACCACCTCGGGATCGGCACCCCGCTCGAACCGCACGCTGGCCTCGGTGCGCAGGCCCAGCCGCCGGGCCGTGCGCAGGATGCCGAGCGACTGGAACGAGGCGCTCTCGAGCAGCACGTCGGTGGTGCCCTCCCCCACCTCGGCCACCTCCGACCCGACGACCCCGGCGATGCCCACGCCCTTCTCGTGGTCGGCGATGAGGAGATCCTCCGAGGACAGTTGCCGCTCCACGCCGTCGAGGGTCAGCATCCCCTCGCCGTCCTCGGCGCGGCGGACCACGACACCTCCGGCCAGCCGGTGCAGATCGAACGGGTGCATGGGCTGTCCCATCTCCAGCAGCACGTAGTTGGTGGCGTCGACGACGTTCGACACCGGGCGCATCCCCGCCGCGGTCAGCCGGACCTGGGCCGTCAGGGGCGAGGTGGCCACGCGCACCCCGGTGATCACGCGGGCCAGGTACCGGGGGCACCGCTCCGCGTCCCGGACGTCGACGGCGGCGGCATCCCACGCCTTCTCGTCGCTCTCGGTGATGGACGTGTCCGGCAGCGTGAGCTGCTGCCCGGTTCCCGCAGCGACCTCCCGGGCCACTCCGACCACCGAGAGGAGGTCCGGCCGGTTCGGGAACACCTCGATGTCGAGCACCGCGTCGTCGAGGCCGAGCGTCTCCTTCAGGTCCTGTCCCGGCTCGAGGTCGGGCGGCAGCACCAGGATGCCGCCGTGGTCGGCCGAGATGGCCAGCTCCTTCGGCGAGCACAGCATGCCGTCCGACGTGGCCCCGCGGATCTCGCGCCGCTCCAACCGGCCCTCGAACCCCGGGAGCGTGGCTCCGGGCGGCGCGTAGGGAACGCGATCCCCCGGGCTCATGTTGCGGACGCCGACGACGACCTCGCGCTCTCCCGCACCGGGGTCGATGGTGGCCACGCAGAGCTTGTCTGCGTTGGGATGGTCGCGAACGTCGAGCACCGTGGCCACGGTGATCCCGGTGAGGGCCGCCCACGGATAGCGGACGTCGTCAACCTCGACCCCCTGGTTCGTCAGCAGGTCGGCGATCTCCTCCGGGGCGAGCGAGGTCGCGCAGAACTCGCGCAGCCACGAGAGGGGCACCCTCACCGGTGCCTCGATCTCCGTCTCATGCCGGTTCCGCCATGAACTGCGCCAGGAAGCGGACGTCGTTCTCGAGGAATAGCCGGATGTCGGAGATGGCATGTCGCAGCATGGCCACCCGCTCGATCCCCAAACCCGCGGCGAACCCCGTGTACCGCTCCGGATCGACCCCGCCGTTCTCCAGCACGGTGGGGTGCACCATCCCCGCGCCCATGATCTCGATCCACCCGTTCCCGCAGACGCGGCATCCGGTGCCGCCGCAGACGAAACAGGACACGTCGACCTCGGCCCCGGGCTCGACGAACGGGAAGTACGACGGACGGAGACGGACCCGCTGGGCCGGCCCGAACATGGCCTTGGCGAACTCCTCCAGGGTCCCCTTCATGTCGGCCAGCGACAATCCCTCGTCGACGGCGAGGATCTCGACCTGATGGAACACCGGCGAGTGCGTGGCGTCGGGCGTGTCCCGCCGGTAGCAGCGGCCGGGGCTGACAACGTAGATCGGTGGATCGGTCGCCTCCATCGTCCGCACCTGCTGGTTCGAGGTCTGGGTGCGCATCACCAGGTCATCGTGTCCGGGGATGGAGGCGTAGATGGTGTCCTGCATGGTGCGAGCCGGGTGGTCGGGCGGGATGTTCAGCGACTCGAAGGTGTACCAGTCGGTGTCCAGCTCGGGCGCCTCCATCATCCGGTACCCCAGCGAAACGAACACGTCCACGATTCGTCGCTCCGTCTGGGTCAGCACGTGCAGCGAGCCGGGGGACGGGGTGCGCCCCGGCAGCGTCACGTCGATGCGGTCGGTCTCGCCGATGGCGCCCTCGGCCGCCGCGTCCAGCGTCGCGGCGCGCTCGGACACCGCCGCTCGGATCGCCGCGAACGCGTCGTTCACGGCCTTGCCGACGCGGGGACGATCCTCTGGGCCGAGCTGGCCCAGCGAGCGCTGCACCTCGGAGATGGGCGCCTTCCGACCGAGGACGGCGATCTCGGCCTGCTCGAGCTCCTGCGGCGTGCCGGCGGCGGCGATCAGCGCCAGCCCGCGGTCCCGCTCCGAGTTCAGCGTTCCCAGGGCCAGGTCGGCATCCATGGAGAGGCAGTCTACCGGCGTATCCTTGGCCCGTGCTGCGAGGGCCGTCGCGCGACGCTTCCGGGGACATCGTCATCCTGGCCGAGGTCGACATCGACGCCCGGGCCGAGGAGATCTGGCCGTACCTCGTCGACTGGGAGCACCTCGATCGATGGATGGCCGAGGCCTCCGACTTCCGCGTCGTCAGCCCGCAGCGAGAAGGGATCGGCGTCGAGGCCGAGGCCACGGTGGCCGTGGGGCGCATCACCACGCGCGATCGGGTCCGGGTGACCCGATGGGAGCCGCCCTCGGTCCTGGAGATCGCGCATCTCGGCTGGGTTGGCGGCCACGGCTACCTCGAGCTGTCGCCGCTGCATCCCCGCGGCACCAACGTGTTCTGGCGCGAGCGCCTGAAGCCTCCCATGGGCGTGCTGGGACGCATCGGCATGCGCCTGTACCGCCGGCGCCTGGAGCAGCAGTTCGCCGACGACCTGGTGATCCTGCGGACGCTGGTCGAGGAAGAGATCCCGCCGGGCCCGTAGGGACTCCAGGCTAGGCGGACGGGACCGCCGGCAGCGCCAGCCGGAAAAGGGAGCCGCTCCCCTGCTCGCAGGACACCGAACCGCCCTGAGCCTCGGCCAGCCGCCGGGCCAACCACAGCCCGAACCGCCCGGGACCACCCGGGCGAGGCGGCTCGAAGCACGCCTCGATGCCCTCGGCATCGAACTCGGCGCCGGCTCGCGCCACCTCGACCACGGGGATCCCGTCCTGCTCGGCCACCACCAGCCGGACCGGGCCGTCGCCGCCCCACGACATCGCCGCATCGGCCAGCGTGAACAGCAGCCCCTGAAGACGGTCGGGGTCCATGAGGGTGACCGCCGACCCCTCCACGGTGACGTTGGGGTAGTCGTCGCTCCGGCCGAACACGCCGACGACCCACGCTGCGGCGTCCTCGACCGGGAGCCGCTCGGGCGAGGGACGGAAGGCCCCCGCCTCCAGGCGGGCCCCGTCCACCACCATCTTCACCAGCGTCGACGTGCGCTCGGCGTCCACCGTCATGCCCTTGACCATCTCGCGCCGCTGGACGTCGGTGAGCCGGTCCCACCGGGAGACCAGCATGCCGGCGAAACCCTTCAGCGCGGTGAGCGAGGTCCGGATGTCGTGCGCCGACGCCGAGATGGCCGGCCCCAACCCATCGGCGCCATCCACCGCCGTCCCTCGTTGCCGGGCCGCCTCGAACATGATCAGGGCAGCCGCGGCGGCCAGGTTGAGGGACTCGGCCCGTCCGCGGATGGGCACGCGGATCCCGCCGTCGGCCAGCACCCGGGCGTCGGGCGGGAGGCCCCACGCCTCGTTCCCGAACAGGATCGCCGTGGGGACGCTGAGGTCGGCCTCGTACAACGAGCGCTCGCCGCCGGCCTCGGCGGCCAGCACCTGCATCCCCCGCCGTCGCACCTCCGCCACCGCGTCGCCCACCGAGACACCCTTGACCACGGGCACGTGGAAGAGCGAGCCGGCCGAGGCGCGCACCGTCTTCGGGTTGTAGACGTCCACGGACGTCCCCGCGAAGACCAGGGCGTCGGCACCGGCGGCGTCGGCGGAGCGAAGCACCGTCCCGGCGTTGCCCGGATCTCGGGCCGCGCACAGGACCGGCACGAGCCCGGCACCGGCGGGCAGGGCATCGAGGGGCATGTCGACGAAGCGAGCCACGGCCAGAAGCCCCTGCGGGGTGACGGTCGAGGTGAGGTGGGCCATGACCTGCTCGCTCACCGACACGATCCGAACGCCGGCCCGCTGCGCCGCCCGGGCGACATCGTGGCTTCCCTCATCGGGGGTGTGGAACAGGGTGTCGACGACGCCTGCCTCCACGGCCTCGGCGCACGGCTGGGCCCCCTCGACGAGGAAGCGGCGGCGGTCGTCGCGGAGGGCGCGCTTCCTGAGCTTGGCGGTGTCCACGACCAGACGGTTCGCGGTGCTGCTGATCACGGCGAGCCGGCCGCGGTGGTCACGCTGGGCTAGCCGCCCAGACCGTCCCGGGCGATGTCGACGAGTCCGGCGAACCCCTTCGGGTCGGCCACGGCGATCTCGGCCAGGACCTTGCGATCGAGGGCGACATCGGCGGCCTTCAGCCCGCGGATGAACCGGGAATAGGACAGGCCGTTCTGTTGTGCGGCCGCTCCGATCCGCGTGATCCACAGGCGGCGGAACTGGCCCTTGCGCTTGCGGCGATCCCGGTACGCGTACACGCCTGAGTGCAGGAGCTGCTCCTTGGCCACGCGGTAGCGGCGGGAGCGGGCGCCGTAGTAGCCCTTGGCCTCCTTGAGGACCGCTCGCCGCTTCTTGTGCCCGTGGACGGCGCGCTTCACCCGGGGCATCGCTACCTCCTCCCCAACATCCGAAGGATGCCCTTGCGCTCCGCGGTCACCTCGTTGGTGCCGCTGAGCCTGCGCTTGCGCTGGGAGGTCTTCTTCTGGAGGAGGTGGGCCTTGTTGGCCCGGCGGTGCAGCACCTTGCCGGTCCGCGTCACGCGGAACCGCTTGGCCGCTCCTCGGTGGGTCTTCTGCTTCGGCATGGTCAGCTCACTTCTCGGTCTCGCTCGGTGCCGGCGGCTGTTATGCGGGCCGTTCGGCTCGTTCGGCCCGTTCCGCCCGCTGGGGCTTCTTGGTCGGGGCCAGGACCATGATCATGTTGCGCCCGTCCTGCTTGGGAGGGGCATCAACCGTGGCCAGCCCTTCGAGATCCTCCTCGAGCCGGTCGAGGATCTTGCGCCCCAGCTCGGTGTGGGCCATCTCCCGTCCCCGGAACATGATCGTCACCTTCACCCGGGCCCCGGCCTCGAGGAACCGGACCACGTGCCCCTTCTTGGTCTCGTAGTCGTGGCGATCGATCTTCGGCCGGAACTTGATCTCCTTGACCTCGATCTTCGCCTGTCGCTTTCGCGCCTCCTTCTGGCGAACGGCCCGCTCGTACTTGTACTTCCCGTAGTCCATGATCCGGCATACCGGCGGGGCGGCCTGCGGGGCCACCTCGACCAGATCGAGGTCCTGGTCGCGAGCCTGCCGGAGCGCGTCCTGTGTTGAGACGATCCCGATCTGGGCTCCGTCCGGTCCCACCAGGCGTACCTCCGGGGAGCGGATTCGCTCGTTGATGCGCGGCTC
>DASQUI010000026.1:0-3398 GCA_035641375.1 Actinomycetota bacterium | reverse complement strand
GTGGATGTAGGACTCGACGACGCCTTCGTTGGCCAGGCGGCCGGCGCGCTTCGCCGCTGCGGCCAGGCCCTTGGCGCGCAGGACGTCGACGGCCTTGGCGACGTCCCCACGGGCCTCCTCGAGGGCGCGCTTGCAATCCATCATCCCCGCCCCGGTCTGCTCCCGGAGCTCCTTCACCTGCGCTGATGTGATCTCCACGGCTCCTCCCTGTCTGGATTGTCCCACAGGGGTTGCGCTCATTTCTCGGAGTCGGCCTCCGCCGCCTGCCCGTTCCCGGACACCGGCTTCTGCTCCGGCTCAGGTGCGCCTTCCGGGGCGATCTCCGGACCGGCGGGCTCCGGCTCGGGCTGCGCCTCAGGGGCAACCTCGGCGGGCCCGGGACCGGTGACGACCATGGCCGGGGCGGGCTCCTCCTCGCCCTCGCCGTACACGCGGTCCTGGAGGTCCTTGCCGGCGAGCTGCCGCCCCTCCTCGATGGCATCGGCGACGACCTTCGTCACCAGCGACACCGAGCGGATGGCGTCGTCGTTGCCGGGGATCACGTACTGCACCTCATCGGGGTTGCAGTTGGTATCGACGACGGCGATGACGGGGATGCCGAGCTTGTTCGCCTCGGTCACGGCGATGTGCTCCTTGTTCGTGTCCAGGATGAAGACGGCGTCCGGAAGGCGCTCCATGTCCTGGATGCCCGACAGGTTGCGCTCCAGCTTCTCCTTCTCGTGGCGGAGCCGAAGGACCTCCTTCTTCGGGAGGAAGTCGAACGCCCCGGAGCGCTCCATCTCCCGAAGCTCCTTGAGGCGCAGCAACCGCCGGTGGATCGTCTGGAAGTTCGTGAGCATGCCGCCGAGCCAGCGCGTGTTGACGTACGGCATCCCCACGCGTCTCGCCTCCTCGGCCACGACGTCCTGGGCCTGCTTCTTGGTGCCGACGAACAGGACGCTACCGCCGCGACGAGCGACGTCGCGCACGAACTGATAGGCATCCTCCACGCCGAGCAGGGTCTTCTCGAGGTCGACGATGTAGATCCCGCTGCGCTCCGCGTAGATGTAGCGGCGCATCTTCGGGTTCCACCGCCGGGTCTGATGGCCGAAATGGACGCCGGCCTCGAGCAACTGCCGTCGCGTAACGACGGGCATGCTGGTGCCCTCCTTTCGGTTCTCCCTCCGCCCGGTTCAACCCCGCATCCACCCAGATCGGGACCAGGATCGGGTCCCCGGACGTGCGTATTCGGCCGCAAGCGACCGTGGCCTGAGTCTAGCAGAGGGTCACGTCCGGGCGCGGCGCGGCTCGGTCCGCTCGGGTCGGGGAACCTGGTCGCGAACGGCCAGCCACCGGTACGCCAAGGCGCCGAGCACGCCGAAGTGGATGAACGACGCCAGCAGCGCGAAGGCCCAGACGGCGACGCTCGGCGTGGCCGGAGCCAGCGCCCCGCCCGGAGCGATCGAGGCCGACCAGAACACGAACGAGAAGTACGCCACTACCAGGAGCAGGTGGCGAGGCCCGGGGAGGCGGGCCGCCCGGAAGCTCCGACGGAGCACGTTGGCGGCGGCGTCGGTCTCGGCGGCGGGGATGACGAGGGCCATCCCCAGGTAGTGCAGCCCCAGCACGAGGGCGGCGATGAAGCCGAGCTCGGCCAGGGCAGGGCCGGCCAGCGTCTGCAGCAGGAGCGGGATGGCCACCACCATGGCGAACTCCAGCGACAGCACAAGGAACAGGACCCCGGTGACCCGGGGGAGGCGACGGAGGGCGTCCCGTGGCGACTCGTCGCGGAGCCGGGCCACGATGGCCAGGGCCACCGCGCCCAGCACCGCGGCCCGGATCGTCGCCAGGGCCAGCACGAACACCGTCGTCCAGACCGCGGACTCGGTGATGCCGGTGACGACGAAGATGTCGAGGCGCACGCTCACCGGTGGCAGGCCGGTGAGGAGGACCAGGCCCTGCGGCGGGATGTCGGTGTCGAACCCGGCGAAGATCCCCCACAGGGCGGCGAGCAGCACGAACGGTACGGCCAGGAGGATCGGGGAGCCTCCCACGGCGCGGAAGCCGCGCGCCAGGGAGACGCCGATCGGTGGATACGGCGACTCGCCGGCCTGCCCCCCGAACAGGCCGCGCCGGCGAGGCGGCTCGGGCGCGTCGGCCTCGGCCCGACGCTCCAGGCGGCCCGGCGGCTGGGGACGCCGCCGGCGATCGCGCTTCTTGCTCATCCGCCCTCCTCCGCGGCGGGCCGCGCATCGGGGGCCCGGCGACGCATCCGGAACGCGAGCAGCAGCACTACGTACATCGGCACCGCGACGACGGCATAGTTCAGCACCGCCCGGCCGGCGAACAGCGTGGTCGGCGATGGCTCGTCAAGGAGCGTCCCCGACGGATCGCGCTCGAAGGCCACGACCGGGCCATTCACCAGCGAGGCGTAGATCCGGTCGCCGTCGGCGGCCAGACCGGCGATCTCTCTGTCCCCCGTATCCAGCTTCCACACCAGGTGGCCGGTCGACGTGTCGATGGCCGCCAGCTGTCCGGAGCGGTCCCCGACGACGATCGCGTCACCGACCGCCAGGGGGCTGGCCGAGATGAAGCTTCCGGGCACGCGCTGGACCCAGCGCTCCCTTCCGGTGGCGGGGGCGAGGGCGTAGACATGGCCGAAGAGATCGCCGATGGTGACGTCATCGGCGGCGATCGGCACCATCCGCGGGCTGAATCCGCCGCGGACCCGGGCCTGCCACCGGAGCCTGCCGGTGGCGGCGTCGATGCCGCGGACGCGGACGTCGCCGAAACCGACGACGACGGTGTCACCGGCGATCGTGGCCGAGGAGGCGGTGATGCTGACGCCCTCCGGACGGAGGCGCCAGTCCTCCTTGCCGGTGGCCAGGTCGACGGCGTGCACGGCCGCGGTTCCCGTGTCGCGGTCCTGGGCCACGACGACGGCGTTCCCCCCGGCAACCGCGGGAGCCCCCTCCAGGGCCCCGGCTCCCGTGAACGTCCATTCCTCCTCGCCATCCTCGGCATCGAGGGCGTGGAGGACGCCGTCCCGGGCTCCGGCCAGGACGAGCTCCGATCCGCCCTGGTGCACCGCGGTGAGCCCCCCGACGACGGGAGACTCGACGACGGATTCCCACACCCTCCCGCCGTCCTCGGGATCCCGCATGACGATGGTTGCTCCCCGGTCGGCCTCCGAGGTCTTCCCGCGGCCCTCGCTCACGGCGACCCCCCGCTCGGTGACGACGGCCGGACCGGCCGGCCCCTCGTCGCGGGGAGTCGCCCAGCGGAACGCTCCCGTGCCCGCATCAAGGACCACGACGGCCTCCCGGCCGACGACGACGATCACGTCCCCGGCGAGGACCGGTCCGGCCATGGCGCCGCTCTCGACGTCGGCCCGCCACGCTTCACGGTACGGCGGCGCC
>DASQUI010000025.1:0-6567 GCA_035641375.1 Actinomycetota bacterium | reverse complement strand
CAAGCGCGCCGTCGTCGGCATGGCCGACGCCGCGGCGCGCCTGCTCGAGAAGACCGGCCATTCGGCCGAGGACGTCGACCTGCTCGTCCCCCACCAGGCCAATGCCCGCATCATCAAGGCCGTGGCCGAACGGCTGAAGTTCCCCATGGAGAAGGTGTTCGTGGACCTCGAAGAGGTCGGCAACACGTCCGCGGCAAGCATCCCCATCGCCCTCGACCATGCGTGGCGTGCAGGCAGGCTCCGTCCCGGCCAGCTCGTGCTCTCGGTCGCGTTCGGGGCCGGTCTGGCGTGGGGAGCCAACCTCCTGCGCTGGACGGCGGAGGCGCCCCGGTGACCCGCACGGCGCTGGTCACCGGGGCATCCAGCGGCATCGGCCGGGCCACCGCCCTGGCCCTGGCCCGGGACGGCGCCGCCGTGGCCTGCGCCTACGCCTCGAACGACGCCGGTGCCAAGGAGACCGTGGAGCTGATCCAGGATGCGGGCGGCGAGGCCGCTGCGTTCGGCGGCGACGTCAGCGACGAGACGCAGGTGAAGGACCTGTTCCGGCAGCTCCGCGACTGGCGGGAGGCCCCGCTCGTCCTCGTGAACAACGCGGGGACGAACCGCGACGGGCTCGCCGTGAAGTTTCCAACCGACGCGTTCCAACGTATCCTCGCCGTCAACGTGACCGGGGCGTTCCTGTGCGTCCGCGAGGCCCTGCCGGCGATGATGAAGGCCCGATGGGGACGGATCGTCAACGTTTCCTCCGTCGTGGCCGTGCACGGCAACGCCGGGCAGGCGCCGTACGCCGCGTCGAAGGCGGCGCTGCTGGGGTTGACCCGCTCGCTGGCCAAGGAATATGCGAAGCGGGGCATCACGGTGAACGCGGTGTGTCCGGGGTACGTCCAGACCGAGATGACGTCGTCGATCACCGAGAAGGCCCGGGCCGCCCTCGACGAGCAGATCCCGGCGGGACGGCAAGGAACGACCGACGAGATCGCCGCGGCGATCGCGTTCCTGGCCGGCGAGACGGCGTCGTACGTGAACGGAGCAGTGCTGCCGGTCGACGGTGGCATGACCGCATAGAGGGAAGGATGAGGAGGCAGGAGGAGAGCATGGATCGTCAGGAGATCGAAGAGCGCGTACGCAAGGTGCTGGCCGAGCAGCTGTCGGTGGACGTCGAGAAGGTGACCATGGACGCCCGCTTCGAGGAAGACCTCGATGCCGACTCGCTCGACCTCGTCGAGGCCGTGCTGGGCCTGGAGGAGGAGCTCGGGGTCGACATCCCCGAGGAGGAGATGGAGGGCATCAAGACGGTCGGCCAGGCCGTCGACCTGGCCATGGGCAAGCTCGAGGCGAAGGCCTGATGGAGAGAAAGGTCGTCGTCACCGGGATCGGTCCGGTGACGCCGGTGGGCACCGGCCGCGACGCATTCTGGGACGCTCTGGTGGCCGGCCGCTCCGGCATCGCCGAGGTGACGCTGTTCGACGCCTCGGAGTTCCCGGTCCGCATCGCCGGCGAGGTGAAGGACTTCGACCCGAGCACATGGATGGAGCCGAAGGCGGTGAAGCGCACCGACCGCGTCGTCCACCTCGCCGTGGCCGCGGCCAAGCTGGCCTGGGAGGACGCGGGGCAGCCCCGGACCGACCCTCAGCGCGCCGCCGTGGTCATGTCGACGGGCGTCGGGGGCCTCCAATACATGGAGGACCAGATCCGCATCCTGGCGTCGCGCGGCCCCGGCCGCGTTTCTGCGTTCACGGTGCCGGCGATGATGCCCAACGCCGCGGCGGGAACGATCGCCATGGAGCTCGGCTTCACCGGCCCCAACGCCTGCATCACCACGGCGTGCGCCGCAGGGGCCCACGGCATCGGCGAGGGCTACCGCTACATCAAGCACGGCATGGCCGACATCTGCCTGGCCGGTGGCACCGAGGCCGGGGTCACCCCGCTTGCCATGGCCGCATTCGCCCAGATGCAGGCCCTCACCAGGAACCCCGACCCGCTGCAGGCGTCCCGGCCCTTCGACGCGGACAGGGATGGCTTCGTCATGGCCGAGGCGGCGTGCGTCCTGGTCCTCGAGGAGGAGGAGCACGCTCGGGCCCGGGGGGCCACGATCTACGCCGAGGTCGCCGGCTACGGGACCTCGGCGGACGCGTACCACATCACCGCCCCCGAGCCGCAGGGCACCGGGGCCGTCATCGCCATGCAGATGGCGCTCACCGATGCCGAAGAGGCCGCCGAGGCCGTCGATTACGTGAACGCCCACGGGACGTCGACGCCGCTGAACGATGCCGCGGAGACACGGGCCATCAAGAAGGCGCTCGGTGACCACGCGTACAACGTCGCGGTGTCCTCTACGAAGTCGATGACCGGTCACATGGTCGGGGCGGCCGGCGCCGCCGAGGGCGCGGTGATCGCGTTGGCCATCGATCGTGGCGTGATCCCACCCACCACGAACTACGAGACGGCCGACCCGGAGTGCGACCTCGACTACGTGCCCAACGAGGCGCGCACCGCCGACGTCCGCCTGGCGCTCTCCAACTCGTTCGGGTTCGGTGGACAGAACGCCGTCGTGGCGTTCCGCAAACCCTAGACCAGGATCGGCAGACGTACCCGAAGCTCCATGCTCGATGCGGCGCGACGTTCGGCGTCCAGCGGGCGGTTCGGTCGTCGGGCTCAGCCGAAGAAGAGGTCCAGCTCCCGCTTGGCCGACTCGGGCGAGTCGCTGCCGTGGACGAGGTTCTCGGTGATGACGGTGGCGAAATCTCCCCGGATCGTCCCCGGCGGAGCCTCCACGGGATCGGTCGGTCCCATCAGCGTGCGGACCACCGAGATCGCGCTCTCCCCCGACACGCGGGCCACCGCGACGTCGCCGGACGTGATGAAGCCGACGAGCTCGCCGTAGAACGCCTTGTCGCGATGCTCGGCGTAGTGTCGCTCGGCCAGATCGCGGTCGATGCGCATAAGCCGCATCTCCTCGATCGTCAGGCCCTTCCGCTCCAGCCGGGCGATGACCTCGCCGACCAGGCCGCGGCGCACGGCGTCGGGCTTGCAGATGACGAGCGTTTCCTCGATGGCCATGTCAATCCCTTCGAGCGTCCGCGACAGTGTACAGAGAGCCCGTCACCAGGATCATGTCCTGGTCGTCGGCCGCGGCGGTGGCCGCATCGAGCGCCTCCCCGACCGTGCCGTGCACGGTCACCGGGAGACCGGCCCGCCGGCACGCCGACGCCGTGTCTTCAGCGTCGCGCGACCTCGGGCTGGTGTTGGCGCACGCGTAGGCGAGGTCGGCGCGAGAGGCCAGCGCGTCGAGGATGCCGTCGATGTCCTTCTCGCGCAGCACCCCGAGCACGAGGTGCAACCGCCGCCACACGAACGACTCGCCCATGGCCTGGGCCAGGCGCCGGGCGGCGTCGGGGTTGTGCGCTCCGTCGAGTACCACCAGCGGGCGGTGCCCCACGATCTCCATCCGTCCCGGCGAGGTGGCTCCGGCCAGCGCGGTTCGCAGCGCATCGACGTCCAGTTCCCGGTCGAGGAGTGCCTCCGCAGCGACGATGGCAGCGGCCGCGTTCTCGACCTGGTGCCAGCCATGGAGCGGCACGAACAGGTCGCGGTATTCGGCGTTGGGCGTACCCACCGCGAACTGCTCGCCCCCCACGGCCTGGACCCGGCCGGGGATGCGGTACTCCTGTCCGGCCACGCAGAGCCTGGCCTGCATCTCCACGACGCGCGGCTCGATGCCTTCGATCACCGCCGGTGACGGCTTCTGGATCACCACCACCGAGCCCTCCTTGATGATGCCGGCCTTCTCGGAGGCCACCTCCTGCACGGTCGCGCCGAGCTCGGGATGGTCGAGGTCGATCGAGCAGAACACGGCCACCTCACTGCGGATGAGGTTCGTGGCGTCCCACGTGCCCCCCATCCCCACCTCGTACACGCCTGCGGCGACCGGCTTGTCGGCCATCCACAGGTACGCCAGGCCGGTCAGGGTCTCGAAATAGCTGAGCGGATCCCCGTGACCGTCGACCTCGTCGAGATACGGCTTCAGGTGCGCGTATACCGCCGCGAACTCCTCGTCGGAGATGGGCTCGTCGCACAGGGCCAGCCGCTCGGTCACGGACTGGAGGTGCGGCGACGTGTACAACCCCGCCGTCACGTCCTGCCCGCACAGGATTCGGGCGGCCAGCCGCGCCGTGGTCGTCTTCCCGTTGGTGCCGGTGACGTGGATCGTGCGGTACCGGTGCTGCGGGTTGTCGAGGAGCTCGGCCAGGGCACGGATCCGGTCCAGCGATGGCTTCAGTTTCTCGGGCTTCCGCGCGTCCAGGTCGGCGAGGGCCTCGGGGAAGTCCATCCGGAGTCAGCCGCAACCGAGCTCGTCGAGCTGGGCCCGGAGGGCGGAGCGCTCCTCCTCGATCGAGGACAGCTTCCCGCGCTCCTTCTCCACCACCTCGACGGGAGCCTTGGCCAGGAACCCCTCGTTGGCCAGCTTCCGCTCGACCTTCGTCGCGTCGCCGGCCAGCGCCTCGAGGCGGCCGCGCAGCCGTGCGCACTCGGCCTCGGTGTCGAGCACCCCGGCCAGCGGGATCAGGACCTCGGCGCCCTGCACCACGAGCCGGGCCGAGCCGGACGGGTCGAAGCCGCCCTCGCCGACCTCGATCGAGCCGATCCGGGCCAGCCGGCGGACCTCGTCGGACAGCTCGCTGAGGATGGCGCCCTGCCCGTCCGTTGTGGCGACGCGGACGTCGAGCTCCCGCCCGGGACCGAGGCCGTGGCCGCTGCGGAACCGCCGGACGGCGACGACGAGGTCCTGGACGAACGAGAACCGCCCCTCCGCGTTCTCATCCCGATGGGCGGGACGGGGATCGGGCCACGGCGCCACCATGATCGATCCCTCTCCGCCGAGCCGCTGCCACACCTCCTCGGTGACGAACGGCATGATCGGGTGGAGCAGGCGCAGCGTCCGCTCCAGGACCCAGGCCAGCACGGCCCAGACGCGGGTGCGCTGCTCGTCGGTCCCTTCGTGCAGCGCCGGTTTGGCCATCTCCAGCCCCCAGTCGGCCAGCTCCGACCACAGGAAGCGGTGGATGGCCACGGCGGCATCGTCGAGCCGGTACTCCTCCATGGCCGCCTCGACCTCGGCCCGGCACGCCTCGTGGCGCGACAGGAGCCACCGGGTCGTGGTGTCTGGGCCGTCGAGGGCGGCGTCGCCGAGCGATGGATCCTCCAGTGCCGTCACCGTCCGCTCCCAGACGTCGAGGAAGCCGAGCCCGCCCTCACCCTCCGGGGCGGCCCCGACGATGAGCCGGGCCGCGTTCCACACCTTGTTGGCGAAGTGCCGGGCCGCCTCGATGCCCTCCTCTGCCAACGGCAGGTTCTGCTGCTCGGGGCCGGCCATGCGGGCCAGGGCGAACCGGAGCGCATCGGCCCCGTACCGCTCGATCATGTCGAGCGGGTCGATGACGTTGCCGAGCGACTTCGACATCTTCCGCCCGCTGCGATCGCGGACCAGGCCGTGGATCACGGCCTGGTGGAACGGTACGTCATCGAGGAAGAACAGCCCGGACATGATCATGCGGGCCACCCACAGGTAGAGGATCTCGTACCCGGTCACCAGGGCCGACGTCGGATAGAAGGTCGCCAGGTCGGGAGTCTCCTCCGGCCAGCCCAGCGTGGAGAACGGCCACAGCTGGGAGGAGAACCATGTGTCGAGGACGTCGGGGTCCTGCTCGAGCTTGGTGGAGCCGCACTCCGGGCACGCCGCCGGGTCGTCCACGGCAGCGATCTCGTGTCCGTTCTCGCAGTGCCACACGGGGATGCGGTGCCCCCACCACAGCTGCCGGGAGATGTTCCAGTCCCGCAGGTTGTCCAGCCACGTCGTGTACGGGCCGACCCACCGGGACGGGTGGAACGTGATCCGGCCGTCCAGCGCCGCCTCCTTGGCCGGGCCGGTCAGCGGCGCCACCTTCACGAACCATTGCTTCCCCGACAGCCACGGCTCGATCTCGCTGTGACAGCGGTAGCAGTGGCCGACGCCGTGCACGTACGGCCGCTCCTCGGCGACGATGAGGCCGAGGTCCTCGAGCTCGTGGCGCACCTTCCGGCGGGCCTCGTACCGGCTGAGGCCGCGGAACGGCTCGGGAACGGCGTCGTTCAGCGTGGCATCGGCGTTGAGGATGTTCATCAGCGGCAGGCCGGTCCGCTCGGCGATGTCGAAGTCCCCAGGGTCGTGGGCAGGGGTGACCTTCACCGCGCCGGTCCCGAACGCCGGGTCGACGGCCTCGTCGGCCACGATGGGGAGCTCCCGGCCGTCGAACGGATGCACGACCGTAGTCCCGATCATGGCCCGGAAGCGCTCGTCGTCGGGGTGGACGGCGATCCCGGTGTCGCCGAGCATCGTCTCCAGCCGCGTCGTGGCCACGTCGACGGTGCCACCACCGTCGGTCCGCCGGTAGCTGAACGTGACCAGTTCACCCTCCACGTCCTCGTGCTCGACCTCGGAGTCGGAGAGTGCCGTCTGATCCGTGGGACACCAGTTGAC
This sequence comes from Actinomycetota bacterium, assembly GCA_035641375.1. Taxonomy (GTDB): domain Bacteria; phylum Actinomycetota; class UBA4738; order UBA4738; family CALAEC01; genus DASQUI01. The sequence goes on along the minus strand of DASQUI010000025.1, from coordinate 50 downwards.
CAGCCGCTCACCCCGGTAGATCAGTCCGGCCTCGTGCAACCGCACGAAGG
>DASQUI010000024.1:0-5883 GCA_035641375.1 Actinomycetota bacterium | reverse complement strand
GTACGCGATGACCAGGCGCGAGGCCTCCTCGGCACCGATCCTGGCCAGCCCGGAACGGACCTGTCCCACCACCTTCTGCTCCGTGCCTCCCGCATCTCGCTCCCGGGCGGTCTCCCCGACGCACAGGATGGGGGTGATGCCGCGAGCGAACGCCGCCTTCACCTTGCGGGCGACACCGTCGTCGGTCTCGCCGAACAGCTCGCGCCGCTCGGAGTGTCCCACGATCACGTAGCCACATCCGAGCGCCTCCAGCATCTCCGCGGACACCTCGCCGGTGAAGGCGCCCTTGGCCTCCCAATGGACGTCCTGGGCGGCCAGCCCATACGGGAGGCGATCGTTGTCGATGATCGTCTGCACGCTCCGGAGCGCGGTGAAGGGGGGGCAGATGACGACGTCGACGGAGGTCGTGTCGTCCGGCTCCAGGAGGTAGGACAGCTTCTGCACGGCCTGGATGGCCTCGAGGTGCGTGTTGTGCATCTTCCAGTTGGCGGCGACGATGGGGCGGCGCATCTATCCCTCCATGAGGACGGCGATGCCGGGCAGGTCCCGGCCCTCCAGGAACTCGAGGGACGCGCCGCCACCCGTGGACAGGTGGTCGACCGCGTCCTCGTAGCCGAGGCCGCGGATCGCGGCGACGCTGTCGCCCCCACCGACGACGGTGAACGCGTCGATGCCGGCCACGGCCTGGGCCACCCCACGCGTCCCCAGAGCGAACGGCTCCAGCTCGAACACCCCCATCGGACCGTTCCAGAACACGGTCTTGGCGTCGGCCAGGACCCGGGTGAACTCCTCGACCGTGGCGGGACCGATGTCGAGCCCCATCAGGTCGCGGGGGATGGCGTCGGCCCGGACCGTCTGCTTCCGCGCGCCCGCGGAGGCCTTGGCCGCGGCCACGACGTCCTCGGGGAGCACCACGACCACGCCTCGCTCCTCGGCCCGGGACAGCAGGCCGCGGGCGTCGTCGAGGCGGTCCCGCTCCACCAGGGACGTCCCCACGTCGCCACCCTGGGCGGCGATGAACGTGAACGCCATGGCTCCCCCGACGAGCAGCGCCTCGACCCGCTCGACCAGGGCTCCCACCACGGCGAGCTTGTCGGAGACCTTGACGCCCCCGAGGAGCGCCACGAACGGCTCGGCCGGCGCCTCCAGGAGCCGGGACAGCACCTCCACCTCTCGCTGCATCAGCCGGCCGGCGGCAGCGGGAAGCCGCTCGGCCACGCCGACCACCGAGGCGTGCGCCCGGTGGGCCGCCCCGAAGGCGTCGTCGACGTACGCGTCGGCCAGCGTGGCCAGCGCATCGGCGAAGGCGGGATCGTTGGCCTCCTCCCCCGGATCGAACCGCAGGTTCTCGAGGAGGAGCACCTCGCCGGAGCCGAGCGCGTCGGCGGCGGCACGTGGATCGTCACCCGTGACCTCGTCGAGCTTCCGAACCCCGAACCCGCCGGCCTCCTCGAGCCGCCGGGCCACGGGATCGAGGCGCAGGTCGTCGTGGGCCGTGCCCTTGGGGCGTCCCAGATGGCTGGCCAGCACCAGCCGGGCCCCGGCCCTCCGCAGGCGCTCGATGGTGGGGAGCGACGCGGTGATGCGCAGATCGTCGGTGACCCGCCCGTCCTCGAGCGGCACGTTGAAGTCGACGCGGACGAACACCCGCCGTCCGTCCAGGTCGCCGAGGTCCTCGATCGTCCGGAGCCGGCCCAACGCGGTTAGAGCTTCGAGCCGACCAGATCGACCAGCTCGATGAGCCGGTTCGAGTATCCCCACTCGTTGTCGTACCAGCCGATGACCTTCACGAGGTTGCCGATGGCCATCGTGGAGAGCCCGTCGAACACGCACGAGTGCGGGTCACCCACGACGTCCTGCGACACGATCGGATCCTCCGTGTAGCGGATGATGCCCTGGAGGGGTCCGGACGCGGCGGCGTCCCGGAACGCTCCGTTGACGTCATCGACGGAGGGCTCGCCGTCGAGGATGCAGACCAGATCGGTCACCGAGCCGTCCGGCACCGGCACCCGCATGGCCATGCCGTCCATCCTTCCCTTGAGCTCGGGGACGGCCAGCGATGTGGCCTTGGCCGCACCGGTCGACGTGGGGATGATGTTGATGGCTGCGGCCCGGGCCCGCCGGAGATCCGAGTGCGGCAGGTCGAGGATGCGCTGGTCGTTGGTGTACGCGTGGATCGTGGTCATGAGGGCCCGGTCGATGCCGAACGCATCGGACAGCACCTTGGCCATGGGAACGACGCTGTTCGTCGTGCACGAGGCGTTGGAGATGATGTGGTGCTCGGCCGGGTCGTACTCCTCGTGGTTGACGCCGAGGACGATGGTGATGTCCTCGCCCTTGGCCGGGGCGCTGATGATGACCTTCTTCCCCCCGGCGGCGAGATGCTTCTCGGCGGCATCCCGGTCGGTGAACAGCCCGGTCGACTCGACCACCACGTCGACGCCGAGCTCCTTCCACGGCAGGTTCGCGGGGTCCTTCTCGGCCAGCACTTTGAGCTCGTCGCCGTCCACCGTGATCCCCTCCTCGGAGACCCGGATCTCGGCGTCGAGGGTGCCGAGGACGGAGTCGTACTTCAGGAGATGGGCCATCGTTCCCGCGTCGGTGATGTCGTTCACGGCCACGAAGTCCACGTCGAGGTCGCGTTTCTTGGCGGCGCGGAACAGATTCCGCCCGATCCGCCCGAAGCCGTTGATCCCCACCTTGATGCTCATCGCTCGCCTCCTCGAGTGCGCGTGGCGGCCGCCGGGCCGCTGCCTCCATCCTAGTGGCCCGGGAGGTCCTCTCCCCAGCGGGGGTCAGTCCCGGTGGAGGTCCCGGTGCTTCACCGTGACGCTGAGCCCCCGCTTGGCGAACCACCGCTCCAGCTCCTCGGCCACGACCACCGAGCGATGGCGGCCACCGGTGCATCCCACGGCCACGGTGAGGTACGACTTCCCCTCCCGCACGTACCCCGGCACGACGTACTCCAACAGCGATCGGAGCCGCTTCATGAACTCCCCGTACGGCCGCTGGCTCTTCACGTACGTCACCACCCTGCCCTCGGTCCCCGGGAGCGCCCGGAGATCGTCGACCCAGTACGGGTTGGGGAGGAAGCGGACGTCCAGCACGAGGTCGGCGTCGCGGGGGATCCCGTACTTGTACCCGAACGACACGACGGCGACCTGGAGCCCCTCCTCCGGGCGGGCCTCGGAGAACGTCTCGCGGACGCGCTCCCGCAGCTGGTTGGGGGTCAGGCCCGAGGTGTCGATGATGAGGTCCGCGTCGCCGCGGAGCGACTCCATCATCATCCGCTCCTTCCGAATGCCCTCGACCACCCGGTCGGCCGGCGCCAGCGGGTGACGACGGCGGGTCGCCTCGAACCGGTTCACCAGGACGTCTTCCGAGGCCTCCAGGAACAGGATCCGGCACCGCACACGCTGGTCGCGGAGGCCCTGCAGCGACGCGGCCAGGTCGGCGAAGAAGACGCCGCCGCGCGCGTCGGCCACGATGGCCACCCGCGTCGGTACCCCCGCCGTCGTGGCCAGCTCGGCCATCTTCTCGATCAGCGATGGCGGGAGGTTGTCGACGACGAAGTAGCCGAGGTCCTCGAGGCATTTGGCCGCCTCCGAGCGACCCGCCCCCGACAGGCCGGTGATGATGGTCAGGTCCGGCCCGGCCGGCTCGGGGACGGCCTTGGCGCGGCGGGCGGCACGTGCGCTCATGCGCTCCTCGGCTGGGTCAGTCGCTTGCGGATCAGTCCGGCCAGGGCCCGGCCGACCCCGGGCGTGCCGGCGATCTCCTCCTCGGTGGCCCGGGACAGGCGGGCCAGCGATCCGAACCTGCGGAGCAGCGCCCGCTTCCGGCCCGGGCCGACACCGGGGATCTCGTCCAGCGGCGAGGCCATGGCCCGCTTCTGCCGCTTGCGACGGTGGTAGTCGAGGGCGAACCGGTGGGCCTCGTCCCGGACGTGCTGGAGGACGTACAACGCCTCCGATCCGCGAGGCAGCAGCAGCGGATCCGGCTGCCCGGGGAGGAAGACCTCCTCGAGCCGCTTGGCCAGGCCGGCCGCCGGGATCTCCAATCCCACCTCGTCGAGCACGCGGACGGCCACGTTGAGCTGGGCCCGTCCCCCATCGACGACGATCAGCGACGGCGGGTACGCGAACCTCCGCCGCGTGGCCGGCTCGGCCTGCTCCTTGAGGTAACGGGTGAACCGCCGGCGGAGCATCTCCTCCATGCTGGCGATGTCGTCCTGGCCGGGGACCCCCTTGATCTCGAAGCGGCGGTAGTCGCTCCTCTTGGGCAGCCCGTCCTCGAACACCACCATCGAGCCGACCGTTGCCTCGGGGCCCAGCGTCGAGATGTCGTACGCCTCGATGCGGAGCGGCGGGTCGGCCAGGCCCAGCGCCGAGCCGAGCTCGGTCAGGGCCCGCGACCGGGCCGCGAAGTCCGAGGCCCGTTTCAGCTTGTGGCGCAGGAACGCCTCCTTCGCGTTCGTGGTCACCACGCGGAGGAGGCGGCGCTTGTCCCCCCGGGCCGGCACGGCGATGCGGACCCGGCCGCTTCGGCGATCGGCGAGCCACGCCTCCAGGACGCCACCGTCGACGGGCCACGCCGGGACCAGGACACGGGGTGGAACCTCGTCGCGCTCCATGTACAGCTCCCGCACGAACGACGCCACCAGGTGGGGCGTGTCGAGGTCCTCGACCCGGTCGACGACCCACCCCTTCCGGCCGGTGACGCGGCCTCGCCGCACGAAGAAGACCTGGAACGCAGCCTCGAGATCGTCCTCGGCCATCCCCACGACGTCCAGGTTCTCGCTCCGCGGCAGCACCATCTCCTGGGCCTCGAGCGCCTTCCGGGCCGCGCGCAGCCGGTCGCGGGCCCGGGCGGCCTTCTCGTACTCCTGGGACTCCGAGGCGGCCCGCATGTCTCGCTCCAGCTCGCGGACGAACCGCTGCTGGTTGCCGGCCATGAAGTCCACGAGGTTGCCGACGATCTCGGCGTATCCCTGTTCGGTGACCCCGGTCCGTTCGGGGACGCACGGCCCCGCGCACCTCCCGATGTCGTAGTAGAGGCAGGGACGTCTGGCCCGGCGGCGCTGGTCGAAGAAGCCGTCGGAGCAGGTCCGGACGGGGAAGACGCGGGTCAGCGCGTCCAGGGTCTCCCGGATCGCGTAGGCGTGCCCGAACGGCCCGAAGTGCCGAACCCCCTTCCGCTTCTTCCCCCGCATGACCCTGGCCCGGGGCCACCGCTCGCCGACGGTCACGGCCAGGTACGGATAGGACTTGTCGTCTCGGTACCGAACGTTGAACCGAGGGCGGTGCTCCTGGATCAGGTTGTATTCGAGGAGCAGGGCATCGACCTCGCCGGAGGCCACGATCCATTCCACCCGGGCGGCCTGCTCCATCATGGTCTCCGTCCGCGGATGCAGGGGGGCCGACCAGTACGCGGGGAGGCGCTTGCGGAGGGACTTGGCCTTGCCGACGTAGATCACCCGGGCGTCGGCGTCGCGGAAGAGATAGGCGCCTGGCTGGTCGGGGACGGTGGCGGGATCCGGGCGTTGGGTGCCCATGTCCCCATTGTAGGTGGGCGTGGTCAGGCCGAGACGAAGGTGCCGTTCATGTTGGGGTGGACGTCGCACTGGAAGTAGTACTGACCCTCCTCCAGCGGATCCACGTCGTACGTCTGCTGCGCCGGGCCGGGGAACACCTCGCCCTGGAAGAGCGGCTCCCCACCCTGCTCGGTGTAGATGGCCACGTTGTGGGGGACGCTGTCCTGGTTGTCGAAGGCGATGGCGAACGCCTCGCCGGCCGGGGCGGCCAGGCAGTCGGTGTCGAAGGAGATGTCCTTGGCGGTGACGGCGAGCTCGGGGCCGGAGGGCTCGCACGGCGGGGGTCCGCC
>DASQUI010000023.1:0-2416 GCA_035641375.1 Actinomycetota bacterium | reverse complement strand
ACGGCGCGCATCTCAGTACGAAGGTGGGGTCAGCACCCACAGGACCTCGGCCTTCCCCGGCCCGGGGTTGCGGTTGCGATGGGGCCGCCGGGATTCGAACAGCAGCGAGTCCCCCTCGGCGAGCTCGAACCGGTCCTGGTCCACCCAGAACTCGAGCTGCCCCTTCAGCACGATCACGCACTCCTCGTCCGACTCGTGCCCGTACGGCTCGTCCCCGGAGCCCGCTCCCGGCTCGATCGTCGACAGGATGATCTGCAGCCGCTTGGCTTCCCCCGGGGTGAGGAGGTGGTCCTCCCAGTCTCGCTGGGGGTGGATGAGCCGGCGCCGGGAGGAGGCACGGACGATGCGGCCCGAGACCTCTGCCGGTCCCTCGAAGAACGAAACGATCGACGTCCCCAGGGCCTCGGCGATCCTCCGCAGGGAGGCCACCGAGGGACTGGCCACGCCCCGCTCCACCTGGGACAGGAAGCTCTCGGAGACGCCGGCGTTCTCGGAGATCTCGCGCAGGGAGCGCCCTCGTTCCTCGCGGAGCGAGCGGATCTTCTGTCCGACGGCGAGTCGGGGGGCGGCCTGGCTCACCGCTGGGCCCCCTCGCTCGCGGCCGGCGGCGCGGCGCGGCGCAGGAGCAGCTGGGCGGTGACGACCGCGGTCAGCGTGATGGCGAGCATCGTGGCGGCCACGACGTTCGCCTTCGGCGTCAGCCCGAACCGCAGCTCGGAGAACACGCGGAGGGGGAGGGTGGTGGAGCCGGCACCGGTCACGAACGTCGAAAGAACGACGTCGTCGAACGAGAACGTGAACGCGAGCAGGCCACCGGCGACGATGGCCGGCTTCAGCTGGGCGAACGTCACGCCCCAGAACGTCCGCCACCGCGTCGCCCCCAGGTCGGCCGAGGCCTCCTCCAGCGAGCGGTCCATGCCGGCCAGCCGGGCCCGGCAGACCAGCGCCACTACCGAGGTATTGAACACGGCGTGCGTGATGATGATGGTCAGCGGCCCCAGCGGCAGCCCGATCGTGACAAAGAACAGGAGCGACGCGATGGCGATGACGATCTCCGGCACGATCAGCGTCGAGTACATGACGGCGTCGAACGCACTGCGGCGTCGCCGTCCGACGTTGCGAAGACCGATCGCCGCCGCCGTTCCGAGCGTGGTGGCCACGACGGCGTTGACGGCGGCCGTCCACAGCGACAGACGGAGGGCGCCCGTGATGGACTCGTCGGCCCACGTTCGTCCCCACCACTCCAGGCCGAAGCGCTCCCACACCTGAACGAGGCGGTTCTCGTTGAACGCGTAGATGACGACGACGAGGATGGGTACGTACAGGAACACGTAGGTCAGGATCGCGCCGGTGCGCAGGCCACCGTTCGCGAACGCATCGGAGACCCTCTCGGAGACGCGGCGGCGGGCCGGAACAGCGACCGCGCTCACAGCGAGGCCCCCAGGTTCGACTCGGCCTGCCGCCCTACCGCTCGCAGGTACACGAAGATCACCACGAGCAGGAACGCCACCAGGCCGACGGACATCGCCGCCCCGAACGGGTAGTTGATAGCGCTGAGGAACTGGTCGGCGACCGCCGTCCCGATGAACGGCTGCTTGGCCCCGCCCAGGATCGTGGGGACCACGTACTCCCCAGTCATGGGGACGAACACCAGCAGGCAGCCGGTGATGATGCCCGGCATCGTCAGCGGGATGGTCACCCGCCACAGGGTTCCCAACCGGCCCACACCGAGGTCACGGGACGCCTCGACGAGACCGCGGTCCATCCGCTCGATGGCCACGTACAGCGGGAAGACCATCAGCGGCAGGTAGTCGTAGACGATGCCGATGAACACCGCCCGCGGCGTGAAAAGGATCCCCAGCGGGTTCGAGATGACCCCGAGGTTCTGCAGGAACGTGGACAACGGACCCTGCGGGCTGAGGATCAGCGACCACGCGTACGTGCGGATGAGGATGCTCGTCCAGAACGGGATGATTACCAACACCAGGAGGAGCGTCTTCTTGTTGCGAACCCGGGTGGCCAGCCAGTACGCGAACGGGAAGCCGATGAGCAGGCACCCCACCGTCCCGATCAGCGCCATCGTCAGCGAGTTGCGGTAGATCCCCAGATAGAGCGGGTCCCACAGGCGCTGGAAGCTGTCCGTGTAGAACCCGAACGTGATGTCGAAGAAGCCGCTCTTCTGGGCGAAGGCATAGGCGACGATGATCATCAGAGGCGCGAGGAAGAACGCCGCGTAGTACACGGCGGCCGGCATCGCCAGCGCGCCGGGCTCCCGGACGCTGTCCCCGCGCCTCATCAGCTTTCCCTTCGCCGCTACGCGGCCTGGAACTTCGTGAATGCCTCGGCGCGCGTCTCTTGGATCGCCGGGTCCGCTGCCGTCGCCTCCAGCTTCGACGTCACCTCCGCCGGCGGGTAG
>DASQUI010000022.1:0-11504 GCA_035641375.1 Actinomycetota bacterium | reverse complement strand
GCCGGGCCGGAAGCCGGGGCCGCTGTCGGCCACCTCCATGCGGAGCACGGTGTCGGCCAGGGTCATCCTCGCCTCGACCTGGGCGTTTGCATCGATCCCTGCGTGGCGGACGCTGTTGGAGACGAGCTCGCTGAGAACCATCCGGGCGTCCTCGTACTGCTCCGGGTCCAGCCGAGGCCGCATGGCCTCGGCGACTCGACGGGCGATCCCTGGGGCGTCGAGCGTGCGGGGGAGCCGCAGCTCGACCGTAACGGCGCTTTCTGAAGCATCCATAGAATCCCCTGGTTACAGGTATACCCCTGTCCGACTCGACTGATTCAGGTCGCTGGGGGTCAGCCCAGATCGAGCCAGAACCGGATGGGGGCGATCCCGTTCGGGGACCGGGTCTCCGCCTGGGGAAACAGGGCCCGGATGATCTCGGCGCTCAGCTCGCGGGCCAGCTCGTCGGTGTTGGCCGCCCCTCGATCGGGCCGCCGGGCGATGGCGTCGGGCACCTCCACGGTGAGCCGCCCGTCGCCCAGGTCCACCAGGACGCGTACGGGACCGTCGTTCCCGGCGTCCGCCCTGGTCCGGATGGCCGCCGTGCATGCCTCCGACACGGCGACCTTCAGATCGTCGACTTGCTCCTCGGAGGCGCCGACGTGCCGGGCCACCGCCCCGATGAACAGGCGGGCCGTGCCGATGTACGCGGGGACCGCCGGGACCTCCAGGACGAGCTCCTCGTTCTCCACGGGGTCAGGGGATGTCGTCCGCGGAGTCGAAGATGTCGAAGACCTTGTTGAGCCCGGTGACCTCGAGCACCCGGAGGACCGGTCCCTTGGAGCACACCAGCGCCAGGCTGCCGTCCCGCTCGTTTACCCGGCGGAGCGTCCCGATGAGGACGCCGATGCCGCTGCTGTCCATGAACTCGACCTGCTCCAGGTCGATCATGAGCTTCTTGGTGCCGTTATCCAGGGCGTCGATCAGGCCTTCCTTGAGCTTGGGGGCGGTGAAGAGGTCGACCTCGCCCCCCACCCGGACGACGCCCCACTGACCCCTGGTGTCGTTCTCCAGACGAATATCGATGGTCCGACCTCCCGTCGCTGGAACCCGGTTTACGATTTCCCCTGGACGGCTAGTATAAACGCCTCAGATGGACAACCCTTCTGAGACCGACGCCGTCGTCTCCGTCACCGTACCGGCCCGCCCCGACCTGATCCAGGTGCTGCGGTCGGTCACTGCTGGCGTGGCCGCTCGGCTCGACCTTCCCTACGACGACATCGATGACCTGCGCATCGCTGTCGACGAGGCGTGCGCCCAGCTCCTGCGCCTGGCCGGGCCGGGCTCGCAGCTGACCCTCCGGCTGGAGTCCCGCCTCGACGGTCTGGAGCTCGCCGCGACCATCCGTTCGGACGGGCTCTGGCCGCCGCCGGTGCTCGAGGACTCGATGGCGTGGCGGGTCCTCAGCGCCCTGCTCGACGAGGCGCGCTTCGAACGGGACGGCGAGGAGGCCGTGGTGCGCATGCTGAAGCGGCTGCCGGCCGACGGAGAGCGATCGTGACCGACGCGGCCGAGGATCGCCGCGCCCACGACCTGGAGCGGTCCGCCGAGTTGTTCGACCGGCTGCCCGACGAGGCCGCCCGGGAAGAGCTGGTGTTGCTGCATCGCCCCCTGGCCGAGTACTTGGCCCGGCGGTTCTCGGGACGGGGAGAGCCGCAGGAGGATCTGGAGCAGGTGGCCGTGCTGGCCCTCATCAAGGCGGTCGACCGGTTCGACCCGGAGCGAGAGGTGAAATTCTCGACCTACGCCACGGCGACGATCGTCGGCGAGCTGAAGCGCCATTTCCGCGACAAGGGGTGGGCGCTCCGTGTCCCTCGACGGCTGCAGGAGACCGGGCTGAAGGTGAGCCGCGCGCTGTCGGAGCTCGTCCAGACGCTCGGTCGCTCACCCAAGGTCAGCGAGATCGCCGCCGCCACCGGCCTGACCGAGGAGGAGGTGCTGGAAGGCATGGACACGATCCATGCCTACACGGCGGCCTCCCTCGACGCGCCGGCCGACGAGGAAGGGTCGACCACGCTGCAGAAGCTCGGCAGCGAGGACGAGATGCTCGAGCTCCTGGAGGGGTGGGCCTCGGTGGCGCCGGCGCTGCGAGAGCTCCCGGCTCGTGAGCGGCACATCATCTACCTTCGCTTCTTCCGCGGCATGACCCAGACGCAGATCGCCGAGGAGCTCGGGATCTCCCAGATGCACGTCTCGCGGTTGCTCGGCCGGACGCTGCAAACGCTGCGCGACAGCCTCACCGAGCCGTAGGTTTCGCCCCCCCGGCCCCAGGGAACCCTCTCACCGAAGGGAGCACTGAGGAGGAACTCCATGGCCTACGACGAACACGGACACACGCATCAGAACGAGCCGGTCGATGGTGGCGGCCTCACGGCGTTCGCCGTCGTCAAGTACGGCTTCATCCTCATCATCACGATCGTGGTGCTGTACTTCATCGCCCGGTACCTGATCCCGCTGTTCGACTGACGGGTGGGGGACGAGGACCGCTCGGACCGGCTGGACCGCGAGCTGGGCGAGCTGCTCCAGGAGCTTCGGGTCGCGCTCCCGGGCGTCCAAGTGCTGTTCGCGTTCCTTCTGACGGTGCCGTTCTCCGATCGCTTCGGCAGCGTCACCGGCCTCGATCGCGCCGCGTACTTCACCGCCGTGGTGTCGACGGCGCTGGCGTCGGTGTTGTTCATCGCCCCGACCACCTATCACCGGCTGCGCTTCCGCCAGTTCGACAAGGAGCGGATGATCCACACGGCCAACCGTCAGGCCATCGCCGGTGCCGTCTTCCTGGCGGTGGCCATAGCCGCGGCGATGTTCGTCGTCGCCGACGTGCTGTTCGGCGCATCCGTGGCCGCTCTGGTGGCCGCGCTCACCGCGGGGGTGGTGGGGTGGCTCTGGTTCGGTCTGCCGCTGACTCGTCAGGTCGAGGAGTGATGCATGCCCGAGTGAGAAGGGGAGGGCGATGCTGAAGGAGTTCAAGGCGTTCGCGCTGCGTGGGAACGTGCTCGACCTGGCCGTCGGCGTCGTTCTCGGCGTGGCGTTCGGCGCCGTCGTCAATTCGGTCGTGGGCGACCTCATCATGCCGCTCATCGCGGCGCTCGTCGGTCAGCCGGACTTCAACGGCCTCGTGTGGACGATCCGCGAGACACCGGTCCGGTACGGGGCGTTCCTGACTGCGCTGGTGAACTTCGTGCTCGTGGCGTTCGCCGTCTTCCTCCTGATCAAGGCGATCAATCGCCTCCGAGGTGTCCGTCTCGAGGAATCCAAGAACCGGGAATGTCCCCACTGCCTGAGTAGCATCCCCAAGTCGGCGTCGCGATGCAGTGCGTGCACGAGTGAGGTGACGCCTGAGGCCGCGTGAACGCTACGCTGGTGCGATGCGGCGACGCTTCACGCTGGGACCGGCGCTGGTCCTGCTGGTTTCCTGCGCGCCGGCCGGCGCGCAGCCGGACCCACTCGCCCAGATCCAGGCCGTGCTCACGGCTCGGGCCGAGGCCATGCGCACCGGCGACCGTGGGGGGTTCCTTGCGCCGGTGGACCGCGACGACCCCGGGTTCGTTCGCCGGCAGGGCCTGCTCTTCGACGGGTTCCAGAAGCTCGGTCTGGCGGACTACCGGCTCGACCTCGGGACCACGTGGCCCGAGCTGACCGGCCGGCGGGAGCGCGAGCGGTACGGGGAGGACGTGAAGGTGCTTCACGTCGAGGAGCGTTCCCGCATCCGCGGCTATGACGAACAGCCGTCGCTGGAGGACCTCTACCTCACCTTCGTGCGGCGTGGCGAGGAGTGGCGGATCACATCGGACTCGGATCTCGGCGATCTGGCCGTCCTCTCGGGTCGGCGGCTGTGGGAGTTCGACGAGATCGTCACCAAGGAGAGCCGCCACTTCCGCTACGTCTCCCATCCCGACCTGGCCTCCTCCGCCGATGACGTGCTCGGCGCCGCCGAGCGTGCCTTGGTCCAGGTGAGCGACCGATGGCCGCTGTCGTGGAAGAAGCGGATCATGATCCTGGCCCCCAGCACGACCGAAGAGCTGGAGCGGATGATCCAGGCGACGTTCGATCTCGACGTGTTCGTGGCGTTCGCGGCCTCGGGGGTCGACCGAGCCCGGGACTGGGACCTCGTCGGCCACCGCATCATGTTGAACTGGGACAACTTCGCGGTGAGCTCCGCGTCAAGCCGGGAGGCCATCCTCGTGCACGAGCTGCTGCACATCGCCACTCGGGAGGACGCCGGACCGATGATCCCGATCTTCGTCGAGGAGGGTGTGGCCGAGTGGGTGACCGGTGGCCAGTCGTCGGCGCTCCTGGCCGGACGGATCCAGGGCGGCTCGTTCGATCGCCGGCTCCCTCTCGACCACGAGTTCACGACGGGATCCGACACAGACATCATCACCGCGTACCAGGAGTCCTCCACGGCCATCGAGTACGCGGCCGATCGGTTCGGCGGGCGGGCCGTGGCCGACATGTACGACGTCCTCGGTGAGATCCGTCGCGAACCGGGGACCGCCCGCTTCCATCTCGACCGCGCCATGGAGGCGGCCTTCGGCATCGGCTTACGGCGGTTCGAGCGCGACTGGGCCCGGTGGGCCACGCGGACGCTGGCGTAGGAACGGCACGGGTACACTACGGCGGACCGAAGGGGAGGACGCCTCCGTGACCCCAGACGAGCTCCACATGCTGCGCCACTCGACGGCGCACGTCATGGCCCAGGCCGTCTGCGACCTGTGGCCGGGGGCGAAGTACGCGATCGGTCCGCCGATCGAGGACGGCTTCTACTACGACTTCGAGCTGCCCGAGCAGCTGACGCCGGAGGACCTACCCCGGATCGAGGAGCGGATGCGGGAGATCGTCAAGGCTGACCAGCCGTTCACCCGCGAGGAGGTTCCCCGCGAGGACGCGCTGCAGCGCTTCGCCGACCAGCCGTTCAAGCGGGAGATCATCGAGGCGGTGGGGGAGGACGAGGAGGCCGCCGGCGAGGCCGGCACCGGGCAGACCGTCACCGTATACCGCAACGACGGCTGGCAGGACCTGTGCCTGGGGCCGCACGTCGAGTCCACCGGGAAGCTCGGCGCCTTCAAGCTGCTGTCGGTGGCGGGTGCGTACTGGCGCGGCGACGAGCACCGTCCGCAGCTCCAGCGCATCTACGGGACGGCGTGGGCGACGAAGGGGGACCTCGACGCCTACCTCACGCGGCTCGAGGAAGCGGAGAAGCGCGACCACCGCAAGCTCGGCCGGGACCTCGACCTGTTCTCGTTCCCCGAGGAGCTCGGCGGCGGCCTCTCCGTGTGGCATCCGAAGGGCGGCGTGATCCGCAAGACGGTGGAGGACTACGTCCGCAACCTCCACCTCGAGCGGGGGTACGAGCTCGTGGTCACCCCGCACCTCGCCCGCGGCGGGCTGTGGGAGACCAGCGGCCACCTCGAGAAGTTCGTGGAGAACATGTACCCGGCGATGTCCGCCACCGACGGCACCGACTACTACGTGAAGCCGATGAACTGCCCCTTCCACGTGCTGATCTACCGCTCCCGCACCCGGTCCTACCGCGACCTGCCGCTGCGCCTGTCGGAGCTCGGGACGGTCTACCGCTACGAGAAGCCGGGCGTGCTCCACGGGCTGCTGCGGGTGCGCGGCCTCACCCAGGATGACTCGCACATCTTCTGCACCCCGGACGAGCTCATCGATGAGGTGCTCGGCGTGTTCGACCTGACCCTGGAGATCCACCGGACGTTCGGGTTCGAGGAACCGAAGGTGGAGCTCTCCACGAAGCCGGGGAAAGCGATCGGCGACGAGCAGATGTGGGAGCGAGCAACAGAGACGCTGCGCGGGGCGCTGGAGCGTAGTGGCCTGGAGTTCAGCATGGCGGAAGGGGAGGGCGCCTTCTACGGGCCCAAGGTGGATTTCCACTTCCGCGACGCCATCGGCCGGCTGTGGCAGCTGACCACGGTCCAGGTCGACTTCGCGCTGCCGGAGCGGTTCGACCTCGAGTTCATGGGGGAGGACAACCAGCGCCACCGGCCGGTCATGGTGCACCGGGCCATCCTCGGGTCGATCGAGCGCTTCACCGGTGTGCTCATCGAGCACTACGCGGGGGCGTTCCCGCTGTGGCTGGCTCCCGAGCAGGTGCGGGTGATCGCCATCGCCGACCGGCACGCCGAGCATGCCGCCACGATCGCGGACGCCATCCACGCATCGGCGCTGCGCGTCCACGTCGACGACAGCAAGCAGACGGTTGGGAAGAAGATCCGCGAGGGACAGCTGCACAAGGTGCCGTACGTGCTGGTCGTGGGGGACAACGAGATCGAGACCGACACGGTGTCGGTTCGTGACCGCGACGGGGTCGAGGTGCGCGGCGTGAAGCTCGGCGCCTTCATCGCCCGAGCGATCGAGGAGAACCTGACCCGGGTCGTGCGGACCGGTGACATCCAGGAGCTGGCCGGGTGACCGACCGTCTGTGGTCCCCGTGGCGCATGGAGTACATCAGGGCCGCCGGGGCCGAGGATGCGGAAGGATGCATCTTCTGCGACCTTCCCGCCGAGGACGACGACGAGAGGAACCTGATCCTGGTCCGCGGCGAGCAGGCCTTCGTCATCCTCAACCGGTTCCCGTACAACGCCGGCCACCTCATGGTGGCACCGTTCCGCCACGTCGCCGACTACGAGGCGCTGACCGAGGGCGAGCTCCTCGAGGGGGAGCGGCTGATCCAGCGATCCATCGTGGCGTTGCGGGAGGAGATGGGGCCGCACGGGTTCAATCTGGGCGTGAACCTGGGGCGGGTGGCCGGGGCCGGGATCCTCGATCACCTGCACTGGCACGTCGTCCCGCGGTGGGGCGGCGACACCAACTTCATGCCGGTCGTGGGCAAGACGAAGGTCTTGCCCGAGCTGCTCGAGGAAACCCGCCAGCGCCTGGCGGCCCGGCTGGGACGGTAATCGAGCCTGGTCACCGGGCTTCGCCCGGGTGCCGCGGAGTAGGATTCCTGCGGGGGACGACCGTGAAGGTCACGCTGCCGGAGTTCGCCGTGCTGCCTGCGCAGGGATGCGGACCGGTTTCACCGTCGAGTAGCTCGGCCGTTCAACGGATGCGATCGGGGCGCTTGGCTCCTCGGGAGATCTTGCCGCGCTCCTGCCCGGAGAGCACCACCTTGCGCAGGCGCACGTTCGACGGGGTGACCTCGACGCTCTCGTCGGAGCGGATGAACTCCAGGGCCTGCTCCAGCGACAGCTGGCGGTGGGGGATCAGGCGGACGGTCTCGTCGGCGCTGGATGCGCGCATGTTGGTGAGCTTCTTCTCCTTGGTGGGGTTCACGTCCATGTCCTCGGGGCGGGCGTTCTCGCCGACGATCATCCCCTCGTACACGTCGGTCCCCGGCCCGACGAACATCTCGCCGCGTTCCGACAGGGCCAGCAGCGCGTAGCTCGTGGTCGGGCCGCGCCGGTCGGCCACCAGCGAGCCCGACAGCCGGGTGCGCAGATCGCCGTGCCACGGCTCGTACCCCTCGAACACGTGGTGCAGCTGGCCGGTGCCGCGCGTCTCGGTCATGAACTCCGTGCGGAACCCGATCAGCCCGCGGGCCGGGACGAGGTACTCCATGCGGACCCAGCCGGTGCCGTGGTTGACGATCTGCTCCAGCCGTCCCTTGCGCAGCGACATGAGTTGTTGCACCACGCCGAGGTACTCCTCGGGGATGTCGATGGCCACGCGCTCCATGGGCTCGTGGCGCTTCCCGTCGATCGTCCTGGTGACGACCTCCGGCTTCCCCACCGTGAGCTCGAACCCCTCGCGACGCATCATCTCGACGAGCACGGCTAGCTGCAGCTCGCCGCGGCCTTGGACCTCCCACGTATCGGGGCGCTCGGTGTCCAGCACCCGGATCGAGACGTTGCCGGTGACCTCCTGATCCAGCCGGGCTTTCACCTGTCGCGCGGTGAGCTTCTCGCCGTCGGTCCCCGACAGCGGCGACGTGTTCATCCCGAGCGTCATGGAGAGGCTGGGCTCGTCCACGCGGGAGACGGGAAGGGGACGGGGGTCGTCGGGATCGGTCAGGGTCTCGCCGATGGTGACCTCGGGGATGCCGGCCACGGCGATGATCTCCCCGGGCCCGGCCTCGTCGGTCTCCACCCGGTCCAGCGCCCGCGTCACGTACAGCTCGGTGACCTTGACCCCTTCGATCGAGCCGTTTGAGCGGCACCACGCCACGTCGTCTCCGCGACGAACCGAGCCGTTGAGGATCCGGCAGAGCGCCAGCCGGCCCACGTACGGCGACGCGTCCAGGTTGGTGACCAGCGCCTGGAAGGGATGCTCATCCTCGAACGCGGGGGCGGGGATGTGGTCCAGCAGCGTCTCGAACAGCGCCGACAGGTCCGTCGCTTCGTGGCCCCTCTCCGCGAGCCCCATCCCGCCCTGGCGTTGGCGTAGAGGATCGGAAACGAGATCTGGTGCTCATCCGCGTCGAGGTCGAGGAACAGCTCCTCTACCTCGTGCACGACCGCCTCGATCCGGGCGTCGGCGCGATCGACCTTGTTGACGACGAGGATCACCGGCAGGCGGCGCTCCAGCGCCTTGCGCAGAACGAACCGGGTCTGGGGCAGCGGTCCCTCGCTGGCATCGACGAGCAACAACACGCCGTCGACCATGGTCAGGCCGCGCTCCACCTCCCCCCCGAAGTCCGCATGACCGGGCGTGTCGACGATGTTGATCTTCACGTCGCCGTACTGGACGGCGGTGTTCTTGGCCAGGATCGTGATGCCCTTCTCGCGCTCGAGATCCATCGAGTCGAGCACCCGGACGGCGACGTCCTGGTTCTCACGGAACGAGCCGGTCTGCCACAGCATCGCGTCGACCAGCGTCGTTTTGCCATGGTCGACGTGGGCCACGATGGCGATGTTGCGGATGTCGTCGCGCGTTGGCATGAACCTCTCCGGGTGGGGTTCATCAAGTGTAGCGGCTCAGATCCGCGACGGGTCGAACGGGGACGGATCGAACGCCGGATCGTCGCCGGTGACCGCCGCGGCCACGAGGCGCGCCGTGCCGGCGCCGAGGATGATTCCCTGCGAGCCGTGGCCGGCGGCCACGATCAGCCCGTCGCGCAGCGCTCCAATGAGTGGCCGGCCGTCCGGCGTCATCGGACGCACGCCCCACCGCGCGCCCAGCACGTCGGCCTCGGCCAGCGCGGGAACGACCCGCGTCGCGCTCCGCAGGAGCTGCGCCGGCACGTTCGGGTCCTCGGGCTCGGCGGCGAGAACATCCTGGCGCGATCCTCCGATGAGCACGGTGCCGTCGGCGTTGGGCTGGATCAGCGTGCCGACCATCGCACCGGGCCAGCCGCCCTCGACGACATCGCGGGCGGTAACGGGAGGCATCTCGTTCTGCTCCGGGAGCCCATGCCACCCCCCGAGCTCGATGAGGTGCTGCAGCACGGGCTCCTTCGGGAGCAGGTTGACCAACCACCCGCGGGAGCCCCGAACCGGGATGTTCCCGATGTCGACGCGGAGGAGCGCTGCCGACGCCGGACCCGCCGCCAGCACGACCGTGTCCGCCTCGATCCGTCCGTCGTCGGTCACCACACCGCGCACGTGGTCACCCTGGACGATGAGCGATCGAACGGTGAGGTGCGTGCGGATCTCGGCGCCGAGGTCGGTGGCGAGGAGCGCGAGCGAGACGGTGAGCGCTCCCGGGTCGACGCGGTAACCGTCGTCGAGCAGCCAGCCCTCGGTCATCTCCGGCGCCAGCACCGGCTCGATGGAGCGCAGCCGGTCGGCATCGACGTGCTCGACGGCGACCCCGTTGGCGGCGACCGCCTCCGCTTCGGCCTTCGACCCGGCACGCTCGAGTTCGTCGTCGCCGGCGACGAGGAGGAAGCCCAGCCGCTCCTCGTCGAGCCGAAGTGGGACCGGCGCCTCGGGCTCCATGGCCCGGTACGTCTCCAGGCTGACCCGGTACATGGGGACGAGGAGCGGGTCCGTCGGGACGAGGAGGAGGCCGTGGTTGCGGCCAGAGGCGCCCGTGGCCAGCTCGTCGCGTTCCAGCAGCGTGACGCCGACGCCGCGCCGGGCGAGCTCGTGGGCGCACGCCGCACCGATGATCCCCCCGCCGACGACGACCACATCAGGCACGTCCGAAGCCTAACCGCTGCGGCCCCGCGCACGGGGTAGCCTGTGCGTCGGACGGAAGGGAGGCAGATGGATCCGGTAAGGGAGAAGACAGGGAGGCGGCGAGCGTTCCAGGTCGTGACGGTGGTGCTCGGGGGAGCGCTGGGCGCGCTCGCGCTGTTGAGCCTCTTCGCCGTCGTCGGGCTCGACGAGGGCGAGCGTTCCGATCACCGCGTCCACGACCTGGCCACCGTGATCCAGCTCGGGCTGCTCCTGGGGACCGGGTTGATCGTCCAGGCGCACATGCCCGAACGGAAGATCGCGCTGCTGCATCTGGTCGCCCTGACCATGGTGGCGCTCGGTATCGCGTACGCGATCTCGGGAGAGCTGCCCTTCGCGTTGATCGGACTCGTGATCGTGGCCGTGCTGATCTGGCTCCATCCCGCCCGCGAGCGCCTGCTGTCCCGCGGCCGGTTCAGCATCCCGCTCGGCGTCCTCATCGTGGCCACCGCCGTGCCGCTCGCCGTCTACGCCCTCGACCAGGCCGAGATCCAGCGAGCCGGCGGGTTGGGGATCCATTGGGACGAGTTCCACTGGGCCAGCATGGCCGGGCTGGCGCTCGGCCTGCCGCTGGGTGGGATCGCCGCCGCCACCAGCGCCGCCGGGTGGCGCATCGCCGCGTGGCTGGTGGGTGCGGCCGGGATGGCCACGGGGCTGGGCTGGCTGGCCTTCCCCGATCACCCCTCGAGTCTCGGCGTCTCCGGTGGCATCGCCGCGCTCGCCGGAGGCGTGCTCTTCGTCGCCGTCGCCGAGTGGGAGGCCCGCCGGGCAGCGAGGTCGTGACGCGGACGAGGCGGCTCCGTCTCCCGTTCCCCGTCGACCTCAGACTGACGCTTGCCCGCATCCAGCGCGGCCCGCTCGATCCCACCGCGCGGGTCGGTGGGGATGAGTCCACGCGCGCCACGCGTACGCCGGACGGGCCGGCCACGATGCACCTGCGCGCCGTGGCCGACAGCATCGAGGTGACGGCATGGGGCCCGGGCGGCGACTGGACGCTGGAGCACGCTCCCGAGCTCCTCGGGTTTGACGACGACGCGTCTGACTTTCAGCCCTTCCATCCTGTGCTCCGCGACGCCCACCGCCGGCTGGCCGGGCTGCGCATCGGGCGAACGAGCGCCGTCGTCGAGGCCCTCGTGCCCAGCATCCTGGAGCAGAAGGTGGCGGGGAAGGAGGCATGGCGCTCATATGCCGGCCTGGTGCACGCGGTGAGCGAGCCGGCACCGGGGCCGCTCGGTCTCCTGCTTCCGCCGTCCCCGGAGCGGCTCGGCGAGCTCCCGTATCACGCGTTCCACCGATTCGGCATCGAGCGCCGTCGCGCGGTGGCCATGA
>DASQUI010000021.1:0-2441 GCA_035641375.1 Actinomycetota bacterium | reverse complement strand
CCGCCGTTGCCGTCAACAGCAACGAGACGGACCAGGGCATCGCGCAGAGCCAGGGCGCGGGCGGGTCCGGATGCAGCACGTGCGACGGCAAGGGTGACACCGAGCAGTCGCAGGATGCCAAGAACAGCAACTGGACGAAGCAGGACGCCGACGCGGACGCACGCACGTATCAGGCGAACGTCTACGTCCCGGTGGCCGTCCTGTGCGCACACTGCAACAACGGCGACGTCTACCAGGGCAACGACGCCGACACCACCGCGGTAGCCAAGAACGACAACGACACCGAGCAGTGCATCTGCCAGAAGCAGGGGGCAGGAAGCGGCTCGGGCGACGTCGACCAGTATCAGGACGCCGAGAACCGGAACGGGACGAAGCAGGAGGCGGACGCGGACGCCACCACGAAGCAGGCGAACGTGTACGTCCCGATCTCGTTCCTGACCTACGGGTCAAACAATGGCGACGTTCGTCAGTCGAACGAGGCCGACACCACCGCCGTGGCGGTGAACAAGAACGACACCGATCAGTCCATCGGCCAGCGCCAGTGGGCGGGGTCGGGGTCGAGCTGCGGTTCGTGCGGCAAGGGCGGCTCGGTCGACCAGTCGCAGGAGGCGAAGAACAAGAACTGGACCAAGCAGGACGCCGACGCGGACGCCACCACGGAGCAGAAGAACGTGGCGATCCCCGTGGCGATCTTCGCCTTCAAGAGCAACAACGGCGACATCGACCAGTCGAACGAGGCCGACACCACCGCCGTGGCGGTGAACAAGAACGACACCGATCAGTCCATCCGGCAGCAGCAGGTCGCCAACCCGGACAAGCGGGACGGCAAGGGCCGGAAGGGCGGGAAGCCGAAAGGAGGGAAGCCGAATCACACCGATACGCCGTGCCACGACCCCTGCTGACGCACTGAGGCGCCGCGGGTGCCCGTGACGCGGTAACCGCCGCGGGGCCGCCGGCCATGGCTCCGGCTCAGAGCAGGCCGGCGGCCCCCGGCCTTACCGCTCCTTCGCACCTGAGCGTCTCACCGGGAGCGGCGACTATGCGGGACGCCGTCGAGCTGGCGAGGGACGCGTCCTCCGGCTTCAGGCGACCCGGTTTCTGCTTCGGCGGTCGCCGAGTGCGCGCCACGCCCAGACCAAGCGCTGGAAGGTGGTGACCAGGCCGAGGGCGGCAAGCAGGGCCAGGGCGGGCAGGAGCGCCCCCGGGATGGTCAGGCCGATGATCATGGCCACGTAGCGCTCCAGCCGCTGGACGCTCCCCTCAGTGATCTTCAGTCCGGCGGCCTCGCCCTCGGCCCGGACGTGGCTGGTCAGGAGGGACGCCACCATGGCCACCAGGGCCAGGGCCGCGGTCAGCTCATTGCGGTGGATCGTCGCCTCGGCCAGGAAGACCGCTCCGAACACGATCCCGTCGCACACCCGGTCGACGGTTGAGTCGAGCAGGGCCCCCTTCTTGCTCTCCTCGCCCCGGAGCCGGGCCACGCCGCCGTCGAAGACGTCGAGAAGTCCGGCGACCAGCAGCAGCAGGCCGGGCACGAGCCGTCTGCCGGAAAGGAGCAGCCACCCGATGATGACGTTGGCCACCAGCGATAGGGCCGTGAGCTGCCATGGTCGGAACCCCAACCGGTACAGGCCCGCCAGCGCCACGCGGTACGGCCACTGGAAGACCCACCGGAACAGGGGACCGATGACGCTGGGGTTCTCCCGAGGAGCGGGAAGGTCGCGGAGGCGAGGAGCCGGGCGCCGGGCAGCGCCGGTGGGGGTCACGGGTCGAGTATGGGCGACGGCCTCCGAGGGAGGCAACCGGCCCGCCGGGTACGATGCCGACCGTGGCGGAGGACCTCCTGGTCGAGGCGAGCATCGACGAGGCGCTGTCCCGGGCCGTCGACGAGCGGCTCCGACGCCTGGCCGGGGACGAGGTGATCCCTCGGCTCTGGCGAGGCGATCACACCGTCTGGCGGGGCGATCCGAGCGAGATCGCCGATCGCCTGGGGTGGCTGGCCGCGCCCCACCGCTCCCGGGCCATCGTCCCCGAGCTCCGAGCGTTCGCTCGGGAGGTCGCCGCCGAGGGCCTGACGCAGGCGGTCCTCCTCGGCATGGGTGGATCGAGCCTGGCCCCCGAGGTGCTGCGGCGGACCCTCGGCGTGGCCCCGGGGATGCTCGACCTCGTCGTCTTGGATACCACCCAACCGGATGCTATCGCCGCGCTCGAACGGGACGTTCCTCTCGACCGGACCCTGTTCGTGGTGTCCAGCAAGTCGGGGACCACGATCGAGACCCGGGCCCACATGGCCTACTTCCTGGAGACCGTCGGGCGGTCGGATCGATTCGTCGCCGTCACCGACCCCGGAACGCCCCTGGAGAGCGACGCCCTGGCGGCCGGTTTCCGGCGGGTGTTCTCCGCGCCCAAGGACGTCGGCGGCCGATACTCCGCGTTGACGG
>DASQUI010000020.1:0-7548 GCA_035641375.1 Actinomycetota bacterium | reverse complement strand
CGGTGGTCATCGTCCTGGGGCTGCTGGCCCTGCTGGGGCTGGCGTTCCGCACGGGGTGGCTGACCAGGCTGGCCGCGGCCCTCGGCGTGATCGCCTTCGTGCTGTTCCTCATCACGGTGTACCGGGCGGGGGCCGACCGAGACCTCACGGATATCGGCATCGGGATGTGGGTCATCCTGGCCGGTTCGGTCCTCGCGCTCATCGGGGGGTTCCTGGGCGCGCGCCGGGTGATGGCCTGACGCGGCTAGGTCTCGAGCAGACGTTCCACCTCAACCCGCAGCGACTCCGTCACGTCGCGAAGCCGCCGGGGGTCGGGGTCGTGCGTGGCCCCGAACTCCAGCGGCTTCCCGAACACGACGCGCACCGGCGACCGGCGTGGGAACATCGCTCCGCGAGGCCAGATCCCCTCGGTGCCGCCGATCCCAACCGGGACGATGGGGGCCCCGGACTCGAGGGCAAGGCGGGCCGTCCCCGACCTGAACCGTCCCAGCCCGCCGGCGGTCCGGGTCCCCTCCGGGAACACCGCCAGGGCTCGCCCCGCGGCCAGCACCTCGAGGGCCGACCCGATGGCGCCGGTGTCGCCCTTCCCCCGCCGCACCGGGAACCCACCGAGCTCGGTGAAGACCCACCGCTTGAACGGGTTCCCGAACACCTCCTCCTTGGCCATGAACACCAGGGGCCGGAGCGAGGCCACCCCGAGGATCGGCACGTCCCACATGCTGTCGTGGTTCGGAGCGACGATGACGGGACCGGCCGACGGGACGTTGCCGGCCCCCTCGATCCGGAGGCGGAAGTACGGGCGAACGAACAGGCGGACCAGGGCGGCCGCGGGAACCTGGAGCCGGCCGGTCGATGGAGGAAGGGGCACGTCGCGCCGAAGGCTACCAGAGGGGGCCGACCGGTCCGATGCTAGAATCCTCTCCCGTCCCATCCGAGGAGGAACCGACGTGGCCACACGCGTGAAAGAGGCCAAGGACCGTCATTCCAAGCTCGGTCTCAAGGAAGACGACCTCGTGGCGATGTACCGGGCCATGGTCAGCGCCCGCCTGTGCGACGAGGCCCAGTTCCGCCTGAACCGCCAGGGCAAGGCCCCGTTCGTCGTCCCCGTCTCCGGCCACGAGGGATGCCAGGTCGGCACGGCGTGGCCGATGGTCAAGGGGAAGGACATCTTCGTCCCGTACTACCGCGACCTGGCCGTCTGCCTTGTGGCCGGGATGACCCCCAAAGACATCTTCCTCGGCGTGTTCGCGAAACCGGAAGACCCGTCATCGGGCGGCCGGCAGATGCCGGCCCACTGGGGATCGCGCCGCCTCGGCATCATCTCCGGCTCCTCCCCGATCGCCACCCAGATCCCACACGCCGCCGGCGTGGCCTACGCGATGAAGTATCGCGACGAGGACGCCATCGTGGCCTCGTGGTTCGGTGACGGCGCCACCAGCGAGGGCGACTGGCACGAGGGGCTGAACTTCTCCGGCATCCACAAGCTTCCGATCGTGTGGATCTGCGAGAACAACCTGTACGCCATCTCCGTCCCGCTGTCGAAGCAGATGGCCGCGGAGAACGTGGCCGTCCGCGCCGAGGGCTACGGGTTCGACGGCGTCCAGGTCGACGGCAACGACATCCTGGCCTGCTACGAGACGATGAAGAAAGCCGCGGATAAGGCCCGCGACGGCGGCGGTCCCACGCTGATCGAGTGCCTGACGTACCGCTTCTTCCCCCACACGTCCGACGACGACGATCGCACGTACCGCACGCGCGAGGAGGTGGAGGAGGCCAAGAAGAAGGACCCCATCCTGCTGTTCGGCCAGTACCTCACCTCGCACGGCATCCTCGACGAGGCGGGCATCGAGAAGACCCGCGTGGAGCTGAAAGCCGAGGTCGACGCCCAGGTGGAGGAGGCGTGGAACGCACCCGACGCCGATCCCGAGATCGCCCTCCGGCACGTCTTCGCCGAGGAGGCGTGATGGAGAAGAACATCGTCCAGACCATCCACGACACGCTGTGGGAGGAGATGAAGAACGACGACCGCGTCCTGATCATGGGCGAGGACGTCGGAGCGCGTGGCGGGGTGTTCCGGGCCACCGCCGACTTCCTGGCCGAGTTCGGCGAGCAGCGGGTCATCGACACGCCGCTGGCCGAGTCGTCCATCGTCGGCGTGGCCATCGGCATGGCCCTGCACGGGCTGCTGCCGGTGGCCGAGATCCAGTTCGCCGACTTCATCCATCCCGCGTTCGACCAGATCGTCTCGGAGGCAGCCCGCCTCCGGTATCGCTCCAACGGCGACTTCGGCGTTCCGATGGTCATCCGGGCGCCGTGGGGCGGCGGCGTCCATGGGGCCCTGTACCACTCGCAGTCGATCGAGGCGTTCTACGGTCACGTCCCCGGGCTGAAGACCGTACTGCCGGCGACGCCGTACGACGTCAAGGGGATGCTGCGCGCCGCCATCCGCGACCCCGACCCCGTGCTATTCCTGGAGCACAAGAAGACGTACCGGCTGATCAAGGGGGAGGTTCCCGACGAGGACTACGAGGTGCCGATCGGCACGGCCGACGTCAAGCGGGAGGGCGACGACCTCACGTGCATCGCCTACGGTCTGATGCTCCACCAGTGCCTCGAGGCCGCCGCCAAGCTCGAGGAGGAGGACGGCGGGGCGGTCGAGGTAGTCGACGTGCGCACGATCTCGCCGCTGGACAAGCAGACGATCCTCGACTCCGTGAAGAAGACCGGGAAGGCCATGGTCGTGTACGAGGACAACCGGACGTACGGCGTCGGTGCCGAGATCATCTCCACCATCGCCGAGGAGGGGATGTTCGACCTCGACGGCCCACTGGTGAGGATCGGCGGCCCCGACATCCCGGCCATGCCCTTCGCCGGTCCCCTGGAGCACTTCTACATGCCGACCACCGAGAAGATCCACGAGGCCATGAAGGAGCTGGCCGCGTTTTGAGGGACCCGTCCCGGGACAAGAACCCCAAGCAGAAGCGGCTCCACTTGCCGCTGCGGCCGGTGGATCAGGCCCCGTCGATCGATCAGCACGTCGCCCACTCGGTCGGCTGCGCGCAGACCGCCGTCCCCCACCAGCCTCGGCCGGCGTGGCTGAAGACCAAGGCCCGGTTCGGCCCGAACTACCGCGACCTGAAGGGCATCATGGCCGGACTCCAGCTCAACACGGTCTGCGAGGAGGCCGGCTGCCCGAACATCTATGAGTGCTGGGAGGACCGCGAGGCCACGTTCCTCATCCTCGGCAACAAGTGCACCCGGAGATGCGGGTTCTGCGACGTGGAGACGTCACGCCCCGACGCCATCGACGAGGAGGAGCCGGACCGGATCGCCGAGGCCACCCGGGCCATGGGCCTGCAGTACCTCGTCCTCACCGGGGTGGCCCGCGACGACCTCCCCGACGGCGGTGCTCGCATCTGGGCCGAGTGCATCCGGGCCGTCCGGGACGCCGTGCCCGACTGCGGGATCGAGGTCCTGCCGCCGGACTTCAAGGGACACCGCGACGACATCGCCGTCGTCATCGACGCGGAGCCCGACGTGTTCGCCCACAACCTCGAGACGGTGCGGCGGCTGCACAAGCGCATCCGCCCCGGGTTCGAGTACCACCGTACGCTCGACGCGCTGCGCATCGCCAAGGAGCTCCGCCCCGGTCAGGTCACCAAGTCGAACCTGATCCTCGGCATGGGCGAGCGTCCAGAGGAGATCGCCGGGGCGTTGCGCGATCTGCGCGACGCCGATGTGGACCTGATGACGATCGGGCAGTACCTCCAGCCGACGCAGTTCCACCTCCCCGTCGACCGCTGGGTGACGCCGGAGGAGTTCGCGGATCACGCCCGCATCGGCATGGAGATGGGGTTCGCCTGGGTCGAGGCCGGGCCCCTGGTGCGTTCCAGCTACCACGCCGGGAAGCAGCTGACCCGGGCCCTTCAAGCGATCGGTTAGACGCCCAGCTCCTCGAGGTACGAGAGCAGCGACGCCTCCGTCTGCGCTCCCACCAGCCGGTACCGCATCTGCCCGGCGGCGTCGACGAGGATGGTGGCCGGAAGGTACGGCACGAGGAAGTCCCCGGCGATCATTCCGTCGCGATCCTCGACGCTGGGGTAGGTGACGTCGAACTCTCGGAGGTACTCGAGGGCAGCGGCGCGGTCATCCTTGAAGTTGACGCCGAGGAACTGCACCTCGGGGCCGAGGCGGCGCCGCAGCCGCTCCAGATCGGGTTGCTCCTTGCGGCACGGCCCGCACCACGTGGCCCAGAAGTTCACCACCACGACCTTGCCGCGGAACAACGCGGGGGTGACCCGGCCGCCCTGGAGCGTCGCCCCCCGCACGATGGGCATCGGTCCCGACGCCTCGACGTCGAGGGCGCCGCTCTTGGCGGTGCGGAACACGGCCAGCGCCCCGGCCACGAAGCCGCCCACCGCGAGCAGCGCGGCCAGGGCCAGCACCTGTCTCGTGCGGAGCTTCGACATCGCGGTGACGCTATCAGGTGGGTGGAGGAGCCAGCCTGTAAGCCGGATTCTGTCCCGCCGGAGCGGGGGCGGCCATCCCTCTGGGAGCCGCGTTGCCGCGGCCCTCGTGCAGCCGACCCGGGAGCTCGGACGGGCCGTCCTCGAACGCTCCCTGCTTGGCCTTGCTCCGGGTGGGGTTTGCCCTGCCGCGACGGTCTCCCGCCGCGCGGTGAGCTCTTACCTCACCGTTTCACCCTTACCGCCCGAAGGCGGCGGTCTGTTCTCTGTGGCACTTTCCGCGGGTCACCCCGCCTGGGAGTTACCCAGCACCCTGCCCTGTGGAGTCCGGACTTTCCTCGGTCTTTCGACCGCGGCCGCCCGGCCAGCTCCTCCGTTCCAAGTATAGGGACCCGAGCATGGGACGCATGGCTCGGCGCCAGGAACCGCTACCGGTCATCGGTGGCCGAGGCGAGCCACGCGTCGATCCCCTCGTTGGCCAGCCGGTCGGCGTGCCCGTTCAGGGCCCGGGGCACGTGGGCCAGCGTGACCTTCTCGAACGTCTCGATCAGCGCCCGGGCCTCGTCGTGCAGCTCGGCGAGGTGCGCCGCCTTCACCTTGAACCGGCCGGCCAGCTGCTCGACGAGGAGCCGGCTGTCGGATCGCAGCAGGACGGAGCGGGCGCCGTTCTCCGCAGCGAGACGTAGCCCGGCGATGGCGGCGCGGTACTCGGCGACGTTGTTCGTGGCGATGCCGATGCCTTCGGCCAGCTCGGCGATGACGGTGCCGTCCCGGTCGGTGACCACGGCACCGATCCCGGCCGGCCCCGGGTTGCCCCGGGCGCCGCCGTCGGTGGCGACGATCACGTGAGGATGAGGATCCGCCGGCAGGACGGACACCTCCGCACGCCTTCGGTCTTCTTGACCTGCTCTCGCTCCAGGGCGCTCAGCTTCTGGCGGCAGCCTCCACACACGCCGTCCTGCAGCGCCGCCGCCCCGACGCCTCGCTTGGACGCCCGCAGGTCCTCGTAGAGCTCGAGCAGCTCGGGGTCAAACTCCGTGACCAGCGTCTCGCGCTCGCTCCGGCGGTCGCCGATGCCGTGCACGACCTCCTTCAGCTCCACGTCGGAGCTCGTATCCAGCTCGGCCAGCCGGGCCCGGGCCTCGGCCAGCTCGCCTTCCAGCGGCGGAACGCGTGCGTCCATGTCTTCGCGCCGCTCCATCTGTTCCAGCTCGCCGTCCTCGATCCGGCGCTTCCGCTGTCGCAGACTCTCGATCTCGTGCTGGATCGATTCGAGCTCCTTGGGGTTGGCCACCGAGCCGTCGTACAGGCGTTTCTCCTCGGCGGCGATCTTCGAGTCCAGCGACGACACCTCGGCGTCGAGTCGTTCCTGCTCGCGGCGGACGCTGTCGAGGGACAGGCGCAGCTCGCCCAGGCGATTCTCCAGCGCATCGGCCGCATCGCGGGCCGCGCTGACCTGCTCGCCCGACTCGATCTCGACGCGGCGAGCCTCCAGCCGGTCGATCGAAAGATCCAGCTCCTGGAGCTCGAGGAGACGCTCCATCCCCTTCATGCCGTGGTGAACGGGTCGGTGGCGATCTCGGACACGAGCACCTCGCCGATGCCGGCCTCGCCGAGACGAGCGGCCAGCCGCGGCACGAAGGGAGCCTCGGTGCCGTGGTGCCCGGCGTCGATCACGGTGAGTCCGGCTGCGGCGGCATCGAGGGCGTCGTGATGCTTCACGTCCCCGGTGACGTAGGCGTCGGTGCCGGCGCGGAGTGCGTCGGCGATGAGCGATGCTCCGGAACCTCCGCACAGCGCGACCCGCTCGACCCGGCGCGTCTGATCGCCGGCCACGCGAACGGCCGACCCGAGCGTCGACCGGCATCGCTCGGCCAGATCCGCCGCGGAAAGCGGCTCCGGGGGGCGAGCGACCCGGCCCAAGCCCAGCCCGGTCCCGGCACCCAGCACATACACGTCGTACGCCACCTCCTCGTACGGATGGGCATCCAGGAGGGCCTCCACGGCAGCGGTCAGGCGCTCGCGGGGGACGATGACCTCGAGGCGGTCCTCCTCGACCTCGTTCAGGGCCCCGCGCTCCCCCACGGCCGGGGCGGCCGACTCTGACGGGGCGAACGTCCCGGTGCCGCGGACGCGGAACGAGCAGTGCGTGTACTCCCCGATCACGCCACCGCCGGCGGTGGCCACGGCATCCAGCACCTTTCCGGTCGACTCCGGCGGAACGAACGTGGCCAGCTTCACGCGGGCGCCGCCTCCGGTGGGGCGGAGCACGCCGGTCACCTCCAGCCCGAGGACGTCGGCCAGCGCGTCGCTGACCCCGGGCCGGGCCACGTCGGCGTTCGTGTGGGCGGCCACGACGGCCACACCCCGCTCGGCCGCGGTGGCGGCGGTACGAGCCACGGGATCGGCCAGGTCGAGCCGCGGCAGCGGCCGGAACACCAGGGGATGATGGGTGACGATGACGGCGCAGTCGCGGGCCGATGCCTCGGCCACGACGTCGGCGGTGGGGTCGAGGGCGACCAGGGCCCGCACGGCCGGCCACGTGCGATCCCCCACCTGGAGCCCGACGCTGTCCCATTCCTCCGCCCACGCCGGCGGGTACAGCTCATCGAGGACGGTCAGCCAGTCGGCGACGGTCGTGGGGGCCATCGGCCCCGTAGCATACCCTTCGCCCACGAACCGTCCGCTCCTTGAACTGCATCACCTGCTGGGAACGTCGGGAAGAAGGAGCCGGAGGCGCCCGCCGGCGAGCCGGTTCCGGCAACCGCGTTCACTGTCCCTCAGGCTGGACGCCGAGCCGCGAATCGCTGGTAGGATGACCGGCCGTGGGCGGGCCCCAGCGCCTGGTCGCGGGGCCATCCGCCTTGACCAGCCCGCCGAAGGAACGTCGAGGTTGGGAGAGAGGTGAGGAAGTGACCGACATGATTCGGACGTCGGGGCTGGTGAAGCGCTACGGGAAGATCGTTGCCCTTGACGGCCTCGATCTGGTCGTCCCCAAAGGAACCGTGCTCGGACTCCTCGGTCCGAACGGGGCCGGGAAGACCACCGCCGTGCGCATCCTGACGACACTGCTCGAACCGGA
>DASQUI010000019.1:0-5492 GCA_035641375.1 Actinomycetota bacterium | reverse complement strand
CCGGACGCACCGCTCCCCGAGCGGGCCGCGTACCACGCCACGACCAGGACGCTGAACCTCGACCCGCCGCCCTCGGAGATGGGGCCGAACCTGCCGGGCTGGGTCCGGGAGCGTCTCGCGCTGACCCTGCGCGAGGTCGTGCCGCAGGCCAGCGACTAGAATCGCCCCGTGCTCCGTCCGACCCGCACCCTCACCGCGTTCGTCGCTGCGGCCACGCTGCTAACCGGCTGCGCCGCCTTCGAGACGGCCGCCGCCGTCGTCGACGGGACGAAGATAGAGGCCGACCGCTTCCAGCGACTGGTCGAGTTCTTCGCCTCCGGTCCGGAGTTCTCCCAGCAATTCGCGGAGGGCCAGGGTGAGCAGGAGAAGAAGGACCTGGCTCGCCAGCTCCTGTCGTTCCTGATCCATCAGGTCGTGATCGACGAGGAGGCCGAGGTCCGGGACATCGACGTCCGCGGAGACGCCGTCGAGCAGCGGATGCAGCAGCTCGTCCAGGACCGCGGCGGTGAGCAGCGGTTCGAGGAGCAGCTCGACGCGTCCGGGGCGAGCCGGGCCGACGTGGAGGAGTTTATCCGCCAGGATCTCCTGCGCGAAGAGGTGGCTCGGGCCGTGGTCTCGGAAGGGATCCCCGATGCGCAGCTGCGCGAGGAGTACACGCGGCGCCTCGTCGAGTTCACTGAGGTCCACGTGGCCCACATCCTGGTGCAGGATCCCGAGCTGGCTCAACGGCTGGCCGGACAGGCCACCCCACAGACCTTCGACGAGCTGGCCCGGAAGTTCTCCGAGGATCCGAGCTCGGCCGAACAGGGCGGCGACCTCGGGGTCCGCCAGGCCACGGACTTCGCGGAGCCGTTCGGCTCGACCACCGTGCAGATCCCGGTCGGACAGATCGGCGGCCCCATCGAGACGGAGTTCGGGCACCACATCATCCTGGTCAAGGAGCGGACCGAGATGCCGTTCGAGACCGTCCGCGACCAGCTCCTGGCCGAGTCCGGCGAGGAGTTCTTCATCGACTGGCTGCTCGAGCGCGTCCGCGAGGCGGACGTCCTGGTCAACCCGCGGTTCGGGGTGTTCGACGAGCAGAGCGGCGAGGTGATCGACCGGAGGGCGACCACGCCGCTGCCGCCGTCGCCCGGCGACGTCCAGGTCGAGCCGTAACCCCCGTACAATCTCGGTCGTGGGCGAGCTGCGCGGGACCCCGGATCCTCTCTCGCACGTTCCCACCGGGCCGGTGCCGTCGGGGCGACATGGCTCCCGGCTGCTGGACCTGGTCCGGGTGGTGGCCCGGCTGCGCGGGCCGGGCGGATGCCCGTGGGATCGAGCCCAGACCCATGCCACGCTGCGTCGGCATCTCCTCGACGAGGCGTACGAGCTGCTCGACGCCATCGACGACGGGGACCCCCAGCGGATCCGTGAGGAGCTCGGCGACCTCCTGCTCCAGTCGATCTTCCACGCTCAGATGGCCGCGGACGACGGCGAGTTCGACATCGACGACGTCGCCGAGACCACCGTGGAGAAGCTGATCCACCGCCACCCCCACGTGTTCGCCGACGCCTCAGCCGAGACGCCCGAGCACGTCTACGCGAACTGGGAGCGCATCAAGGCCGAGGAGAAGGGGGAGCATCGCATCGACCGCGAGATCCCCACGGCGCTGCCGTCGCTCCTTGCCGCGCAGAAGGTGCAGCGCCGTGCGGCCGGGCGCGGCTTCGACTGGGCCGAGCTGGCCGGGGCGGTGGAGAAGGTGCGCGAGGAGCTGGCCGAGCTAGAGGAGGCCGCCCTGACCCACGAGGGGGAGGATCGAGAGGGGGCCGCCAAGGACGTCCTGGAAGAGGAGGTCGGCGACGTCCTGTTCGCGGCGACGGCGCTGGCCCGGAAGCTCGGCGTGGACGCGGAGCTGGCGCTGCGCTCGACGATCCGGAAGTTCGTCACCAGGTACGAGACGATGGCCGCCCGCGCCGCCGACGAGGGCGTGCGCCTCGAGGATCTCCCCGAGGACGAGCTACTGGCGCGGTTCCGCGCGGCGCGGTGAGCGGCCGAGTCGCCGCGTTCCTCAAGGTTCGCCCCGACGAGCGGCGCCTGGCCGCCCGTCTGCTGGCGATGATGGTCGTCACCTGGTCGGGGTTCGCCGTCGGCGCCAACGCCGTCGAGTCGCTCCTGTTCGTGCGGTTCGGACCCCGTGCCCTGCCGGTGCTGTTCATGGTCCTCGGCGTGGTCACGTTCGCGGTGATGCTCGGGGTGAACGTGGTGCTCGGACGGGCCCGCCGCCCGCGCCGGGCGTTCCTCCTCGCTCCGCTGGTGATGGCCACCGTGGTGGTGGCGATGCGCGCCGCGCTGCTGGTCCCGGCTCGCTGGGTCTATCCGGTGCTGTGGCTGGTGATGATGGTGCTGTGGACGCTGGAGGTAGTGGCCTCGTGGGGGGTCTGTGCGACGGTGCACGACACCCGTCAGGCCAAACGGCTGTTCCCGCTCTACGCGTGCGGGTTCATCACGGGGACGGCCATCGGCGGGTTGGTCACGGGGCCGCTGGCAGCGTGGATCGGCGCGGAGAACCTGTTGCTCGTCTGGGCGGCCGCGCTGTTCGGACGGTTCGTGGTGACGAGGTCGGCTCTGGGGGCCGCCGGGGCCACGGCCGAGGCACCGCGTCGCCACCGTCGCGCTGAGGGCGTCCGGGCCTGGCTCTCGTCGTTGCGGGCCAGCCCGCTGCTGCGGTGGATGGCGGTGTCGATCGCTCTCTTCGCCGTGCTCCACTATTCGCTGGCGTTCCTGTTCGCCTCAGCGGCGACGGCACGCTTCCCCGAGGCCGGCCGGCTGGCCGGCTTCCTCGGGCTGTTCATGGCGGTGACGAGCGCCACCGCGCTGGCCGCGTCGTTGTTCGTGGCCAACCGGCTGTTCGCACTGGCCGGCGTGGTGGCCGCGGTCGTGGCCCTGGCCGGGGTGTACGCGGCCGGGTTCGCCGTGCTGACCGTGGGGATGACGTTCGTGGCCGTCGTGCTGTTCCGGTTCGTGCAGATGGTGTGGTTCGCCGGGGTGTGGGGGAGCGCGTGGCAGGCGCTGTTCAACGTGGTTCCCGCCGAACGCCGGGAGCGGACCCGCGCGGCCATGGACGGCATCGCCCTGCAGGCCGGAGTGATCCTTGCCGGTGCGGTGCTCCTGCTGGCCGATCGGGTGCTCGACCCCCGAGCCGTGGCGATCATCGGGCTGGGCGCAGCGCTGCTCGCGGTGGCGACGACGTGGCGGGTGCGCCGTTCCTACGCCGCCGCGGTGGTTGCGGCCTTGCGCGTCGGCAACCCCGAGGTCTTCGTGGCCGAGGCAGAGCCGTTCGGGGGCATGCGCAGGGACGCCGTCGCCCGGGCAGCGGTTCTGGAAGGCATCGATGATGGCGACGGCGCCGTTCGTCGCGCCGCGATCGAGGTCCTGGCCGAGATCGCCGAGCCCGAGGATGGTCCGCTGCTCGAACGCGGCCTGGGCGACGACGATCCGTCCGTGCGCCGGGCCGCCGTTCGGGGCCTGGCCCGGATCGGGAGGACCCGCGACCTCACGCCGCTCCTCCGAGATCCCGCCGACAGCGTTCGCCTGGCCGCGGTGGATGCTGCCGGTCGAGGCGATGGGGCCGACCTGGCCCCCCTCCTGACCGATCCCGCAGCCACGGTTCGCGCTCGGGCGGCGGCGCTCCTCCTTCGGTCCGACCACGCGGCGGAGGCGCAGGACGTGTTGGCCTCGCTGGTCACCCACCCCTCGACCGAGGCCCGGCTCGCCGCGGTCCGCGCCGGCGCCTCCTCGCCGGACTGCGCCATGGTCCTGATCGAGGCGCTGGGCGACCACGACCCGCTCGTGCGTGGCGAGGCGGTGGCGGCCGTGGCGGCGCTGGGTAAGGCGAGCCGGGCCTCCTTGCTGCGCGCGGTGCGGAGGCCCGAGCTGGAGGCGGGGGCCATACAGGCGCTGGCCCGCCTCGACGGCGGTGACACCGAGCTCGTACGCGCCTTCGTCGATCGGGAGCTGGCCGCCGCCGAGCGGGATTCGCGACGTCGGTTCGCCGTGGCCGGGACGAGCGATCGGGCCGACCTGCTGGCCTACGCGTTGCGCCATCGTTCGCTCGATCGTGCCGTCGCCGCGCTCCAGGCCGGGTGTCGGTACTGGGATCCCTCCGCGATCCGGCTGGCGCTGGAGAACCTGGTCAGCCGTGACCCGCTCCAGCAGGCCAACGCGATGGAGACCATCGAGGCAGTGGGTGATCGCCGTCGCATCCGGCCGCTGCTGTCGGCGTGGGAGGAGGAACGGGGCGGCGTGGTGGATCCCTTCGAGGCCCTGACCGAGCTGCTCGCCGATCCCGATCCGACGATGCGGGCGTTCGCCGCCTTCGCTGCCGGCGACGTCCCGTCGCTCCGGGACGCGGTGGGGAGGCTGGCCGGCGGGGATGCCGATACGCTGGTGCGGGAGACGGCCGCCGTGGCCGTGGAGGATCGAGGCGTGGAGGCGCTGGCCAGCCTGTCCCTGATGGAGCGGATATCGTTCCTGCGCCGCGTGCCGCTGTTCGCCGATCTGGTGCCGGAGGATCTGAAGCACGTCGCCGAGGCGGCCACCGAGCACGTCTTCGAGGACGGACAGCCGCTCGCCGAGCAGGACGAGCCGGGGGAGGAGATGTTCATCATCGCTTCGGGAGAGATCCGCGTCGTCGTCCGGCGAGAAGACGGCGAGCCGATGGAGGTGGCCCGCCGACCGGCCGGGGAGGCGGTCGGCGAGATGGCCATCATCAGTCGCGCCCCTCGGATGGGGTCGCTGATCGCGGCCGGGACCGTTCGGGCCCTCGTCCTCGACCGGCGCCGGTTCGAGCGCATCCTGCGGGAGCGCCCCGAGGTCAGCCTGGCCGTGATGGCGGTGCTCAGCGACCGGCTACGGGAGTCGTACGCCGCGCCCGAGACGACCCCGTGACCCATCTGGCGGCGCTGACCGGCATCATGGCCATCTCGTTCTCGGCCTCGCTGGTCGAGCTGTCCGAGGCGTCGCCGTCCACCGCGGCGTTCTACCGGTGCCTGTACGCGCTGCCCTTCCTCCTGCTGGCGTGGCTCTTCGTCCGCCGTCGCGACGGTCGGACCGGCCCCCAGCGGTGGCTGGCCGTGCTGGCCGGCCTGTTCTTCGCCCTGGACCTGACGTTCTGGCACCGGGCCATCGCCGACATCGGGACCGGCATGTCGACGCTGTTGGGGAACACCCAGATCCTGTTCGTGGGCGTGCTGGCGTGGCTGGTGTTCCGGGAGAAGCCCACCCGGGCCGCGTTCGTGCTGATTCCGGTGATCCTGGTGGGGGTGTCGCTGTCGAGCGGGCTGGGCCGGGCCGACGCGTTCGGCGATGAGCCCATCCGCGGCGCCGTGTACGGGGCGCTGACCGGGCTGTCCTACGCCGCGTTCCTGCTCCTGTTCCGAGCATCGAACCGGTCGCTGGCACCCTCGGCGGGGCCGCTGCTGGACGCCACGGCGGGGTCCGTGGTCGGCGTG
>DASQUI010000018.1:0-6311 GCA_035641375.1 Actinomycetota bacterium | reverse complement strand
AGGAACGCCGTCAGCGCCAGCACGACCGTGGCCACCATGACCTCGACGCCAACGAGCCGCCGGAGCACCGTCAACGGCGCCGCCTGGGGCCGGTTCTCCTTCACGGCGCGATCGATACGCGGTTTCGTCCACCTGTTGTTGATGGCGCCGAGCCCGATGAGCGGCAGGAACGCCGCCATCTTCCCCAGGAACACGAGCCCGTAGGCCGCCCCGGTGAGCCCACGGAGGGCGCGGATCTCCGTCCACGCGCGATACGAGCCGCTCACCACGAGCGCCCCCACCGCGACGACGGCAAGGTCGGAGAACCGCGACACGACCGGACCGAGCACGGCCACACGGTCCCGCTGATCGAGGGTCCGGGTGGCCGGAAACGCCAGCACGATGAGCGACACGAGCCCGCCGAGCCACAGCGCCGCGGCCACCATGTGGAGCCCATCGGCGAGCAGGTTCAGCGCGACCGGTTGGGTCGTGCCGGCGTGGCCGGACAGCCCCGGGGTGAGCAGCACCCCTGCGAGTAGGACACCTCCCGCCGCAACGAGGGGCACCGGCAGTGGCCGGATCGCGGCGGCGGCGCCGACGCTGGCCAGCACCGGTGGCCGGCGCTCCGATCGCAGCCGAGCGCGAACCAGACGCCACACCGCCGCCACGCCTCCCAGAAGGACCAGCTTGGCGATGAGGACCAGTCCGAACCGCGTCCCGGCGACCTCCCCGAGAACGCTCGGGGCCACGGCCTGGGTGATCGGCAGGTCCCCGGCCACCGCCCCCTGGAGCACGTAGGAGGCGACGGTGGCCCCCAGGGTGACCCACCAGGTCCAGGCCAGGACGCGGCCCCACCGGGCCGCGAAGGCGTCCTCGACCTCGCTGGGGCGGACGGCCAGGGCTCGCCGCCACACCAGGATGAGGAACGCCGCCACGCCGGCCATGACCAGCATCGCCGCGAAGTTCAGCCAGCGCGCCACGCCGAACAGGAACCCCTCGAGTGCGCCCGCCCCCGCCTCGCCACTCACCACCTGGCCGACCAGGCCTTCCGGTTTGGCGCCGGGCCGCCCGACGTGGAAGACGAACGCCTCCTCGATCGGATGCCCGTCGGCCGCGATGATCCGCCAGCTGACCGTGTACGTTCCCTGGGCGAGCCCTCGCTCCAGGGGGACCTGCACCGCATCGGCCCGGCCGGGCACGTGATCGGCTTCGTCGGCGTCGACGCGCCGCCCGGTGGAGTCGAACACGCGGAGCGCACCGAACTCGATCTCCACCGGTTCGTTGAAACGCATAACTACGCGGGCGGGTGGGGAGGCCACGACCTCGTCGATCCCAGGTTCCACGCTCCGCACGATCGCGTGCGCCGATGCCGGCGCCGCGATGAGCAGGAGGGCGGTGACGATACCGGGAGGAACGAGCCGGCGGCCCCATCGGAACCATGCCGTTTCGATGGGCATGAAAGCCACCTTTCTCGCTCACTTCGCCGCCGCGAGGACACGGCGGCGCTCCTGCTTCAGGCGAGCGAGAGAGGTGGGGCGCGCCGGCGGGCCCGAACGAGGAACGTCAGCCGGGCCGGACGGCTGCGGCGGATCGGGTGGAACCTGACGGGACTGGCCGTCTCGTCGCGTGCCTGGAATCTCTCCGCGAGGGCACGAACGCCCCGGACGAACGCAGCCAGCGCCCAGACAGAGGCGAACGCGACCAGGATCTGGATGAGCAGCCCGACCAGCACCGCCGGCTCGCTGAGCGTGTGCCCCACGTCGAGCCCCCGCTCGAACAGCTCGAGCAGGAAGAACGCCGGAACCTGGAAGGCCGCCAGCCGCGCCGCCATGCGTTTCGGCGGCACCGCACGTCGGCTCCGCAGAGCCTTCACCGCCGCCAGCAACAGCACCACCGGCACGAGCACGAGCGCCGACAGCGCCAGGACGCGGAACGAGTCATGGCCGGTGGAGGCGAGATGAGCGTCGCGACCCGGGCCGGGGTAGGCGAAGACGTATGCGATCTTGTGGCCGACGACCACGCCGACCCATGTGAGGGCGATGGCTAGGAGGGTGCGGAGTCGGCTCATGCCGCGGTCACCGTGACACGATCGATGACTCGCGGCGAACCCTGGGTCGCCGCTGCTCCGCGCGCCAACATCGGATCTCAGCGACCAAGCATACGCATGCGCCCAGGGGAGCGCATCCTGGATGGGCCGGGCTCAGCGCTGGGAGGCGGCCAGCACCACGTCGCTGGCCAGCAGCATCCCGCGCTCGGCCAGCACGAAGCGGCCACCCTCGATCCGGGCCAGCTCGCGGCCCACGTACTCGGCGGCCACCTCGGCCGGGATCCACGAGGAGGGGACCCCCGATGCCACCCGAAGACCGAGCAGGAGACGCTCCAGGTCCCTGTCCTCGGTATCGAGCTGCTCCTCCCCTCCGATCGGCGGGCGGCCCGCCCCCACCGCGGCCAGGTACGCGGTGGGTGGCTTCACGTTCCACCACCGGCGCCCGCGGCGCCACGAATGCGCTCCGGCGCCGAGGCCCAGGTAGGGGCGTCGCTCCCAGTAGCCCAGGTTGTGCCGGCAGGCCCGGCCGGGCCGGGCCCAGTTCGACACCTCGTAGTGTTCGTACCCCGCACCGCCGAGGACCCCGCAGGCAGCCTCGTACATCTCGGCCTGCCCGTCGGGGTCGGGAGCGGGCACCTCGCCGGCGGCGACGCGGCGGCCCAGCATCGTGTTCGGCTCGACGGTGAGGGCGTACGCGGAGGTGTGCTCGGGGCCGAGGGCCAGCGTCTCCTCGAGGGTGCGGCGCCACGAGTCGACCGACTCGCCGTGCGCGCCGTAGATGAGGTCGAGGTTGACGTTGTCGAACCCGGCCCTTCTCGCCGCGGCGAATGCGCGGCGGACGGCGTCGGGGCCGTGCATCCGCTCCAGGGAGCGGAGCACGCCGGGATCGAACGACTGGGCGCCCATCGACAGCCTCGTCACCCCGGCAGCGCGCAGAGCACGGAGGTACGACTCGTCCACGGTGTCGGGGTTGGCCTCCACGGTGATCTCGGCATCCGCGGCGATGTCGAATCGCTCCCGGAAGACGCGGAGCAGCCCGACCAGGGCATCGGGTGGGAGCGTCGTCGGCGTCCCGCCGCCGAGGAAGACCGAGACGAACGGCGTGCCGTGCCAGTCCGGCGCGACCAGGTCGGCCTCGCGCACGAGCGCGTCGACGTACGGCGCCTTGAGATGATCGAGGCCGGCGTAGGCGTTGAAGTCGCAGTAGCCGCATCGGGTCAGGCAGAACGGCACGTGCACGTACACCCCGGCGTTCACGTCCCGCTCCCCTGGTCCACGCGGAGCGCGGCGATGAACGCCTCCTGGGGCACGTCAACCTTGCCCACGCGGCGCATCTTGCGCTTCCCCTCCTTCTGCCGCTCCAGCAGCTTCCGCTTCCGGGTGATGTCGCCGCCGTAGCACTTGGCCAGCACGTCCTTCCGCTTCGCCTTCACGGTCTCCCTGGCCACGATGCGCGAACCGATGGTGGCCTGGATGGCCACGTCGAAGAGCTGCCGGGGGATCAGCTCCCGCAGCCGCTCGACCATCCGGCGCCCGTACTGCTGGGCCTTCTCCCGGTGCACGACGCTGGAGAACGCGTCGACCGGTTCACCGTGGAGGAGGACATCGACGCGGACCAGGTCGGCGGCCTCGTACCCACGGTGCTCGTAGTCCAGCGACGCGTAGCCGCGGGTGCGCGACTTCAGCTGGTCGAAGAAGTCGAAGATGATCTCGCCCAGCGGCAGCAGGTAGTGGAGCTCGACGCGCTCCGGGGAGAGGTACCGCATCTCCTCCATGCTGCCGCGGCGCGACTGGCACAGCTCCATCACCGGTCCCATGTACTCGGACGGCGCCACCACGGTGGCGATGACGGTGGGCTCCTCGATCCGGTCGAACGTGGCCGGCGGCGGCATCTCGCTGGGGTTGTGCACCTCGAGCACGTCGTCCCCGCGGACCACGTGGAAGGAGACGTTCGGGGCCGTGGCGATCAGCGACAGGTCGAACTCTCGCTCCAGCCGCTCCCGGACGATCTCCATGTGGAGCAGCCCCAGGAAGCCGCAGCGGAAGCCGAACCCGAGGGCCTGGGACGACTCCGGCTCGAAGACGAGCGCCGCGTCGGACAGATGGAGCTTCTCCAGGGCGTCGCGGAGGCGGGCGTAGTCGCCCCGCTCCACCGGATAGAGTCCGCTCCACACCATCGGCTTGGGCTCGCGGTACCCGGGCAGCGCCTCCGCGGCCCGGGGACGGGCCAGCGTCACCGTGTCGCCGACCTTGGCCTGCCGAACGTCCTTGACACCGGTGACGAGGTAGCCGACCTCCCCCACGCCGAGCGCGTCGACGGGGGTGGCGTCGGGAGCGAACACCCCGACCTCCTCCGCCTCCACGTCGAGCCGTTCCGCCATCAGCCGGATCTTCGATCGCGACGGGAGCCGTCCGTCGACCATCCGGATGTACGCGATCACCCCTCGGTACGCGTCGTGCGCGGAGTCGAAGATCAGCGCTCGCGGAGGGGCCTCGGCGTCACCCGCAGGCGGCGGCACCCGTTCGATCACCGCCCGGAGCAGCTCCTCCACCCCGGCGCCGGTCTTCCCGGAGATCCGGAGGATGGCGTCCTCGGGCTGGCCGGTGAGCTCGGCCAGCTCCCGAACGGCCTCGGCCTGGTCGGCGGCGGGCAGGTCGATCTTGTTCGCGGCCGGCACGATGGCCAGCCCGGCCCCCTCGGCCAGGTGGAAGTTGGCCAGCGTCTGGGCCTCCACGCCCTGGGCGGCGTCGACGAGGAGGATGGCCCCCTCGCAGGCGGCCAGGGCTCGCGATACCTCGTAGGTGAAGTCGACGTGGCCGGGTGTATCGATGAGGTTGAGCACGTACTCCACTCCGTCGAGCTCGTATCGCAGCCGGACGGCCTGGGCCTTGATCGTGATGCCTCGCTCCCGCTCGAGATCCATGCGATCCAGGAACTGCTCCCGCATCTCCCGCTCGGGCACGGCATGGGTGAGGTCCAGGAAGCGGTCGGCCAGGGTGGATTTCCCATGGTCGATGTGGCTGATGATGGCGAAGTTGCGGATCCGTTTCGGGTCGGTCACGCGGCCATCGTAGCCGGAGCCTTCGCTGGGGCGGGGCGCCTGCCTGCTACAATGGCCGGCCGATGGCCAACATCAAGTCCCAGATCAAGCGCAACCGGCAGAACGAGCGCCGGCGTGAGCGCAACCTGACCGCCCGGACCCGCCTCAAGACCGAGGCGAAGAAGGTGCGCCAGACGGCCGAGGGCGGGGACGCCCCGGCCGCCGCCGAGCAGCTTCGCGGGGCCTCCCGGATGCTCGACAAGGCCGCCAGCAAGCGCGTGGTGCACAAGCGCACCGCGGCCCGGCGCAAGTCCCGCCTGGCCAAGGCGCTGGGCCGCGCCCAGCAGGCCTAGCGCTCTCCCCCGGCGATCCCCGCCACTACCATCGACAGCACGACGTCGCCCGAGGCCCCCACCTTCAGGGCCTGATCGGCCTCGACCACGCGGGCGTGGAGCCGGGTCAGGTGCTCCGGGGTGAACCGGCGGGCCTGCTCCCGGTAGCGGCGGGCCTGCCAGTCGAACCGCAGCCCGGCCTCCCTGGCCAGCTGGGCGGGAGGCATCCGTTCGGGGAGGCTGCGCACCCGGAGCAGATCGCGCAGGCGGGAGGCGATGCCCCCCAGGATGGCCAGCGGCTCCTCCCGGGCCTCCAGCATGCTGCGCAGGTAGCGGTGGGCGGTGGCCTGGTCGCGGGCGAAGGCCGCGTCGCACAGCTCGTAGATGCGGTGGTCGCCGAACCCACGGAACTGATCGGTGACGGTGCGCGGGGTGACCCCGTCCTCGGGGAATGCCGAGCCGATCTGGGCGAGAGCCTGATCGAGCGTGGCCGGATCCTCGCCGAGGATCTCCACGAGCTCGGCCAATCCCGGCGGGGTCGCCGCCACGCCGCGGGTCTTGGCTCGACCGGCCAGCCAGCCGGGCAGGTCGCGCCGGTCGACGGCCACCCGGCGGGTCTCGGCCACATCCTTCAGCGGCTTGGCCAGCCGTGCCGGCGGGGCCTTGGCCCGTGACCCCACGATGGCCGCCAGCACGAGGATCGCGTCGCCGCCGGCCGAGCCGGCGTATCCGGCGATCTCGGTCACGGCGTCCGCATCCAGCGCCTGCGCCGACGTCACCAGGAGGCCCCGACGCTCTCCGAACAGCGACGGCGTGGCCAGGTCCGACGTGGCCCCGGGTCGCCACTCCTCCGCGTCGATCTCGGCGGGCCGCACGTCGCCGAACGCCTCCGCGGCGGCCAGCCGCACCAGG
>DASQUI010000017.1:0-2016 GCA_035641375.1 Actinomycetota bacterium | reverse complement strand
CTGGCGAAGCTCCGTGAGCCGGCGAAGGTCCGCCTGGAGGTAGGACAGCTTGGTCGTGACCTGCTGGGCACGGTCGAGGTCGTCCCAGAGATCGGGGGCAGCCGCCTCCTTCTCCAGCTCGGCCATCTGCTCGCGCATCCGGTCCGGGTCGAGGACCTGTTCGATCGACGCGAGGGTCTGGTCGAGCGCGCCGATCTCGGCGCTGACGTCACGGGTGGCCACGTCCGTCAAGGTTACGCGGTCGCGCACCCGGGGCGGACGGGTCACGACAGCCACCGAGGCCAGTTCGTCGCCGCCGCCGACCCAGCCACTCACGGCCTTGTCAACACCTCCGAGTCCCGGACAACCGTCCGTCGTGGAGCACCGAGGCCAACCCCCCGTCGCCCCATTACCGAGCACCTGGTATCTCGTGACGCCTCGCTCGCGCTGTGGGACCATGACGGCGGGGGGCGAACATGGATGGACGCGGCCAGCACATCGCTGTAGCGGTCTCCGGCGGCGGCCATCGGGCCACCCTGTTCGCGGTCGGCTCGCTGCTCTACCTGGTGGATGCCGGGAAGGGACCCGAGCTGGCCGCCGTGTCGTCGGTGTCGGGTGGTTCGCTGGCCAACGCCCACCTCGCCTTGACGTGCGACCTGACCACGGCCGAGCCCGACCAGGTGTGGCGGGAGGCCAAGGCGATCACGTCCCAGGTCGCCGGCAAGGGGACGATCTGGGCGGCGCCCCTCACCTACGCCTTCCTGGGCTCGCTGGGGCTGATCCTGGCTGCCGCGCTCTGGATCAGCTTCCTGGTGCCGGCGCCCGTCGTGGTCATCACGTGGGTGGTCGCCCTCGCCCTGGTGGGCCTCCTCGCCCAGCAGCGGAGCTGGATCGCTGCCCGATCCTTCGACCGCGCCCTCTACCACGGCAAGACGCTCGAGGACATGCACGCGTCGGTCGACCACGTGATCTGCTCCGCCGATCTCCAGACCGCGGAGGCGATGTACTTCTCGGCGCGGTTCGTGCACTCGTTCCGGCTCGGGTGGGGCAAGCCGGGCCGCCTCCTGGTGGCCCGCGCCGTGCAGGCGTCCGCTGCCCTCCCCGGTGCGTTCAGCGTCGCCAGCCTCCCCGTGGCCCGTCACGGCTTCGTCGAGCCGCTGCCCTTCACCCACATGAAGCTCAGCGACGGCGGCGTCTACGACAACATGGCCACCGAGTGGCCGGTGCGGCTGGCCCGGCGGATCACGGAGGGCACGCCCCCGGACCCGCCGCTCCACGTCGCCGACGAGCTGATCGTCGTGAACTCCTCGGCGGCCCAGGGCGTCGTGCAGCGGCGTTCGGTGCGTACACCGGTGCTGGGGGAGATCACCAGCCTCCTCGCCGTGAAGGACGTGCTGTACGACCAGACCACCGCGGTGCGACGACGGCTCCTCGATCTCCGCTTCCGTGCCGTGCGCGCCGGCTTCACC
Source organism: Actinomycetota bacterium (assembly GCA_035641375.1). Lineage (GTDB taxonomy): Bacteria > Actinomycetota > UBA4738 > UBA4738 > CALAEC01 > DASQUI01. The sequence continues at coordinate 568 of DASQUI010000017.1, read as the reverse complement.
CCTCCGGACGGCGACCTCGCGGGCACGATGGTGCAGATCGATCGCAGCCCCTTCGACATCCCGGAACGCTTCAAGGGCGACGACGAGATCGCGAAGCGGGCAAGCAAGGCGCTCGAGCAGCTCGAAGCGCTCGGCGGGCCGAACGCGAAGCAGGACTGGGAGCGCGTGGCGAAGGCGAACCGCGATGTCAAGACGACGCTGTCGAAGATCGACACCGACCGGGCCATCGCCCTCGTGCGCCATGCGTACGTACTGACGATGGTCAACGCCTTCGTGCTGCTCGACTACCCCTGGCACGACGTCCCCGATGACGCCTCCTTCCGCGCCCTGATGCCATGAGCGGGCCGGTGCTCCGGGCCGAGGTGCAGATAGGCCACCGATCGCCTCCGCGACCTGCTCACGCCCGGAGCCGTCTGCCGATCCATGAGGTGAGTCCGCCATGCAGGTACACGTCCCCGTGATCGTCAAGGACCCGGTCGTCACCGAGTACAAGGACATCGAGCCGACCGAGCAGATCACCGTCGAGGCCGACGTCTTCCTCGACGGCCCGGTTTCACCACGTGTCGCC
>DASQUI010000016.1:0-11448 GCA_035641375.1 Actinomycetota bacterium | reverse complement strand
TGCCACGGGGACCTCCGGATAGGAGCCCTTCATCAGGTCTGCCCACCACTCCACGTCGGCGTCGGCCGGCACCGGTGGCCACGGTCGCCCCTCGTGCTTCGCCTCGCGCTTGAACTTCAGGGGAGCCAGCTGCTTCAAGGGGAACGGCATGTAGTCTGTGATCTTGGTGACCAGGACCCGCTTGATGGGGGTATCGCCACGCACCGCGTTGACCAGCGGGTAGAGCTGGTCGAGGCAGATGACGGTCTCGGTCCCCGCGTCGTTCAGCTGGTGGGTCATCTCCCGCTGCGTGTACAGCGGGTTGTTGCCGACGACCACCGCCCCCAGCCGCTGGCAGGCGAAGAACGCGATCACGTACTGCGGGCAGTTCGGCAGTACGAACGCGATCCGGTCGCCTTTCTGGATCCCCATGGAGGCGAGAACCCGCGAGAACCGCTCGACCTCGGCCATCAGCTCCTTGTAGGTCAGGCGCTTCCCGAAGAAGGCCACAGCGGGGCTGTCCGGCCACTGGGCCACCGCCTCCTCCAGGATGGCGAAGACGGATCGTTCCGGATACGGCTCCAGCGTCTTGGGGACGGCGGGCGGGTAGCTCCTGAGCCAGGGCCGGTCTGCCATGGTGGGGCTCCTTTCGAGGGACCGCTGACACGATTATCACGGATGCCTCGACGGCAGGACAACCGACCGTCGGATACCGTGGAGCGACGCATGGACGAGATGACCCGAGCGCTCGAAGAGGCGGCCCATGGGGCCCTTCCGCCGTTCGAGGGAGAGGTGCGGCTGGCCGGTCTGCGCGCCCCCGTCGAGGTGCTTCGCGACCGATGGGGCGTTCCGCACATCACGGCCGCCGACGAGCACGATCTGTGGTTCGCTCAGGGGTACGTGATGGCCTCGGAGCGGCTGTTCCAGGTGGATCTTGGGGGGCGGCTGGCCACCGGCCGTCTCTCGGAGGTGTTCGGCGATCTCACGCTGCCACTCGATCGCTTCGTGCGAACGCTGGGATGGCACCGCACCGGACGGGCCCTGGCGGATGGATGGGACGAGCGATCGCTGGAGATGACCGAGGCCTTCGCCGCCGGCGTCCGCGCGTGGGTCGACACGATGCCCGCTCCCCCGCCTGAATACGGCGTGATCGGCGTGGAGCCTTCCCTGCCGGCCCTGGAGGAGGCTCCCGCGGTCGCCGCGGCCACGGGAGCGTTCGTCGCGTGGTCGCTGTCGCGCGGCTGGGACAACGATCTCCTCCGCGCCGAGATAGCCGAGCGCATCGGGATCGAGGCCATGCGCCTGCTCTTCCCCGACGTCGATCCGGAGCCGCTCCCGGTGGTGGCCGGCACGGAGCATCCCGGCCGCCTCGAGCTGCTCGACGGAGCCTTCTTCCCACCGTCGGACCAGGGATCGAACAACTGGGTGGTGCACGGGGGGCGCACCACGACGGGGCACCCGCTGCTGGCCAACGATCCACACCTGGCCATCCAGCTCCCGTCGGCGTGGTACGAGGTCCACCTCGTCGCCCCGGGCATCGACGTGGCCGGTGTGGCCTTCCCGTTCTCGCCGGGCGTGCTCATCGGGCACAACGAGCGCATCGCCTGGGGGTTCACGAACGGCGAGGGCGACGTGCAGGACCTGTTCCTGGAGCGGCTGTCCGAGGACAGCGCCGCCGCGGAGTTCGAGGGCGCGTGGGAGCCGCTCACAGTGCACCGCGAGGAGATCGCGGTGCGGGGACGTGCCGAGCCCGACGTCCTGGAGGTCCGCGAGTCGCGCCACGGCCCGCTCCTCGACTCTTACACGATCGGCATCAGCAGCCCCGAGGTGATCGAGGGAGGCATCCGCCGGACGTACGCGCTGCGCTGGGTGGGACGCGACCACGGCGTCGCGCCGTCCGTCGTGCGCGGCCTCGACATGGCCCGCGATTGGGACGGGTTCCGGGCCGCGTTGGCCGGGTGGCGCTGCCCGGGCCAGAACGCCGTCTACGCCGACGTGGACGGCAACATCGGCTATCAGCTCACCGGTATGTACCCGGTGCGCCGGCGCGGCGACGGCACGCTGCCGGTTCCCGGCTGGACGGGTGAGTACGAGTGGGAGGGATGGATCCCCTTCGAGGAACTGCCTCGAGCGTACAACCCTCCCGACGGGAGCCTGCTCACCGCCAACAACCGTCCCCACGACGATGCGTACCCGCACCTCATCGGCAAGGAGTTCCTCCCGCCGTTCCGGGCCCGCCGGATCGCCGAGCGCCTGGCCGAGCGCGACCGGCACGACCGCGACAGCTTCGCGTCCATCCAGGTCGACACGGTGTCGCTGTCGGCGCGGCGACTCCTGCCCGACCTCCTCTCGGTGGAGCCCGACGACGACCGCCAGAAACAGGCGCTGGCCATGCTGGCCGAGTGGGACGCCGACCTGGCCGCCCACTCGGCCCCGGCCGCCCTCTACCAGGTGTGGTGCGCGCGGATCGCCCGGGAGGTCCTGCTACCCCTCCTCGGGGAGGAGCTCTACACGCACTTCTACGCCCGCAGGCAGTGGACGAACGGCTTCCTCCACAAGGCCCTCCCCCACCTGCTGGCCTACCCATCGGCCACCTGGTTCGGGCGCGACGGGCGTGACGCCAGGGACGAGGCCCTCCGCCGGGCCCTCGACGCCGCCCTCGACGAGCTGGGGCAGCGGTTCGGCGACGAGCCGTGGCGCTGGGGGCGCATCCACCGGGCCACGTTCGCATCCCAGCTGGCCCGGGTCCCGTACTGCACCGAGCTCCTCACCGCGGGGGTGGTCGAGCTGGGAGGCGACGATCAGACCGTGCTCCAGGGGCTGTTCGAGCCGGGGGTGCCGTACTCCGTGGCCGTCCTGCCGTCGTGGCGGCAGATCCTCGACCCCGGTGACTGGGATGCCTCCGTCGGCGTGCTCACCACCGGGCAGGCGGGCAACCCCGTCAGCCCGCATTTCCGCGACCAGTTTCCGCTCTGGTCGGAGGGGAAGCACCACCCCATGCCGTTCACGCGGGCCGCCGTGGAGGCGGCCACCATCCACCGGCTGGACCTCCTCCCGGCCGCGGCGGTGAACGACTAAGGCCGGGGGTCCGAGGCGAGCAGCGCGTACAGACAGCAGTCGTAGCGACGGTCGGCGCCGCGGCTGGCCTCGCGCAGCCCCTCGGCCTCCAGCCGGAACCCGAGCTTCTCGGCGACCCGCCGGCTCGGCGCGTTCTCGACCCCGGCCCGAAGCTCGATGCGGTGCAGCCCCACCTCCTCGAACCCGAACCCCACCACCGCTCTGGCCGCCTCGACCGCGTACCCGCGCCCGGCCGCGGCGGTGCGGACCCAGTAGCCGACCTCGCCGACGGCGGCCTCGGGCTGGACGACCGACAGGCCGAGCCCTCCCACCACCGTGTCGCCGCTAAGCACGGCGAAGTCGAACTCCCGGCCCTCCTCCCACCCGCGGACGGAGCCGCGGGCGAAGCGGAGCGTCTCCTCCTGGCTGGCCTGGCCCGACCACGGCATCCACCGGCGGAGCTCCTTCAGCGACGCTTCGGCCGCATCCCACAGCGGCGCCGCCCAGCGCTCCTCGATCGGCTCCAGCACCAGCCGCTCGGTGACGAGCGCCCGGCGCGGCACCTCCTTCATGCCAGCTCGATGCGGATGCGCTTGAAGCCCTTGCCCTTGCTGTCGGTCTTCACCACCCGGACGCGGCCGACCTCGGCGGTGGACCGGACGTGGGTGCCGCCGTCGGCCTGGCGGTCGAGGTCCTTGATGTCGATGACGCGGATCGGGTCCACGTGGTCGGGGATGAGGTTCACCTTCGTGCGGATGAGGTCCGGATCGGCCAGCGCTTCGCTCCGCGGTAGGAACTGCACCTCGACCGGGTGGTCCTCGGCCAGCGCAGCGTTGAGCTTCTCCTCGACCTCGCGGCCGAACTCCGCGGAGATGGAGTCGAGCTCGAAGTCCATCCGCGCCGACGGGGGGTCCATGTTGCCGCCGGTCACCTTGGCCCCGTACTCGCGGAACACGATCCCCGACAGGGCATGCAGGGCGGTGTGGACGCGCATCGTCGTGTGCCGCCGGTCCCAGTCGATCTCGGCGCGCACGGCGGTGCCGGCCGGTGGCGGCTCGCCCTCAACCGCGTGGAGCGGCCTCCCGGCGGCGCGGATGGTGTCCCGCACCCGGACCTCACCGCCGTCCCACCGGAGCCAGCCAACGTCGCCGGGCTGTCCCCCGCCGCGCGCGTAGAACACGGTGCGATCCAGCACGACACCGTCGGGCTGAACCTCTCGGACCAGGGCGTTGCAGTGGCGTTCGTACGCGTGACGCGCGCAGATCTCCTCGGTCAAAACATCCCCTGGCCGGGCAGGTAGTTGTCGAGGAAGTAGAACGCCACGAACAGGATGCCCAGCGTCACCGCCAGGATCAGCACCCAGAACACGACGGCCAGGAATGGGTTGCGCGGCTGTCGACGGCGTAGGAACCCGATCATGCGGGCTCCGCGAGGTCGAGCTTCGGTGTGACCTGGCGTCTGTCCAGCCGCACATCGGTGGTCTGGACGTCATACCCGAGTCCGAACGCGCCGACGGCAGCGAGGAGCCGCTCCATCCCAGGCTGGGTCTCGAGCTCCGCGCTCAGTCGCTCGGGATTCCCGATCGCCGCGATCCGGTAGGGCGGGCTGTGCACCCGGCCGTGGAGGAGCAGCGTGTTGCCGGCGCAGCGCACCGCCGACGAGCTGGTCAGCCGCTCGCCGTTGACGGCCATGGCCTCAGCCCCAGCCGCCCACAGCGCGTTGACCACCGTCTGGATGTCCTGCTCGTGCACGACGAGGTCGTTGGGGTCGCCGGTCGGCGAGCGGTTGGAGGAGCTGTCGTCCAGCGTCACCACGACGCCGGGCCCCGTGAGCGCCGCCCCCCCGGCCGCCTCGGACAGGCGACGGATCTGCCGTCCCACCTCGCCGGCGCCCGCGGTCCCGCCACGCAACTCGTCGAGGCTCTCCTCCAGCCGGGCCACGTCGCGCTGCAGCGCCGCGACGCGGACGCCCTGTTCGCGGATGAGATCCACCAGCTCCAGCCTCCGCGCTTCGCGGCGCGGCGTTCCGCCCTGGGACGCGGCCAGCACCGCCAGGAAACCGAGCACGGCGGCGGCCAGCGGAACGGCCATCTGGGAGGGGCTCCTCGCCATGCGGGTATCATAGGCGCGCCCCGAGGAGGCCCCGTGCCGGAATCCAAATCGAAGCGGCGACGGTACCAACCGCCCCCCAAGCCGAAGCCGAAGCCAAGCCCGCGCTGGCTGGCTCCGGTCATCCTCACCGTGCTGTTCGGCGGGGTCGTCGTCATCGTCTTCAACTACCTGGGCTTCCTGCTGCCGGGCTCCCCCCGGAACCTGTACCTGTGGATCGGGCTGGGAATGATCGCCGTCGGGTTCGCGGCCGCCACCCGGCTCCGCTAGCCCGAATCACATGGCGGTAATTATCCCCAGGTATTTCCCCACCTGTGGAAAAAGGTGTGAGATACCGGACCAAGCACTAGTTCTGTGTCGTTACGGGCGGCCGGGGGCGACGCTCCACCCGCATCGGCTCCCCGCAGTGGCGAGGGATCTGGAGCTCCCCGATCCGCTCGACCCGGAACTCGGTCCCGCAGTCGCCGCACACGAAGAAGACGTCGAGGTCCTGGACGTCCTCGGGCTCAGCCTCCTCCCGAGGACGCATGCGGGCAATCGAACGCACCACGGCGGCCCCGATCCACAGGATCAGCAGGCCTGCCAGCACGGCGATGGCCACGCGCATACGCTCAGTAAAGCACGGACGGTTTTCGTAGTGACCCGCCGGGTAAGTACCGCATATGACGCATCATGAACCCGAACGGGAGGGCTTCACCGGGTACGCGATCGTCAAGTACGGGATCATCCTGCTCATCGTGATCGCGGTTCTGTGGTTCCTGGCGGTCTACGTCCTTCCGCTCATCACCGAGCGCGACGAGGGCGGCGAGCGACAGATCCGCACCCCAGACGAGCAGTACCTGAGCCAGGCGTTCCGGTAATCCTTACAGGCGCTCGAGCACGGTGGCGTTGGCCATCCCGCCACCCTCGCACATGACTTGGAGACCGTAGCGCGCCTCCCGCCGCTCCAGCTCGTGGACCAGGGACGTCATCAGGCGCGCTCCACTGGCTCCCAGCGGGTGTCCCAGGGCAATGGCCCCGCCGTTCGGGTTGACGTGTTCCTCGAACCACCCGTCTTCGATCTGCAGCTCCCGCTTCCACGCCAGGACGACCGAGGCGAACGCCTCGTTGATCTCGACGACCTCCATGTCGTCGAGGGACAGACCGGCCCTGTCGAGGACCCGCTCCGTCGCCGGGATGACGCCGGTCAGCATGACGATGGGGTCCACCCCAGTCAGGGCGAACGAGTGGAAGCGGGCCCGGGGCCGGAGCCCGAGCTCGGCGGCTTTCTCCGGATGGGTGATGACCACAGCGCCGGCGCCGTCGGAGATCTGGCTGGAGTTCCCCGCCGTCACCACGCCGTCCTCCTTGAACGGGGTGGGTAGGGTGGCCATCTTCTCGAGGGACGTGTCCAGCCGGACGCCTTCATCGTTCTCGAACAGCTCGCTCCCATCCTCTCCCTCCACCTTGATGGGCAGGATCTCCTGCTGGAACCGCCCCTCGCTGATGGCCTCGCCGGCGCGCTGGTGGCTCCGCAGGCCGAAGGCGTCGAGCTGCTCGCGGGTCAGGCTCCACCGCTCGGCGATGATCTCGGCGGAGACGCCCTGCGGCACCAGCCCGCCCTCGTACCGGTCCATGAGCTGCGGGCTGAACGGGAACCCGGGTCCCTGCGACGCGGTGATGCCCATGGGCACGCGGGTCATGTGCTCCACACCGCTGGCCACGACGAGGTCGTAGACGCCAGCCATCACACCCTGCGCGGCGAACGCGGCGGCCTGCTGGGACGAACCGCACTGGCGGTCGATCGTCGTCGACGGGATCTCCTCGGGGAGACCCGCCGAGAGCCACGCGTTGCGGGAGATGTTGATGCCCTGCTCCCCGGTCTGGGAGACGCAGCCGGTGATGTGGTCGTCGACCAGCGCGGGGTCGATGCCGGTACGCTCGACGGCGGCCTTGAGGACCTCGGCCAGGAGATCGACAGGATGCCAGCCGGAGAGCTTCCCGGCCTTCCGTCCCACCGGCGTCCGAACCGCCTCGACGATGACCGCTTCGCGCATTGGGGGGCTCCTTCCGGATCAGGAACGACTACCTACTCGTCGGTAACATACACACTGTACGCCGGGGTGCGCGGAACGTCAACCGATAGCCCTTCCTCGCGCCCCCTTTTGACCCATTCGGACTATGGACCACCGATATGACAGGCCCGTACGCTTCGTCCGATGCGATACGGTCTCCCCATGCTCGTGGCCGGGACGCTCGCCGCGCTCGCGGTTGAGATCCCCCCGACCTTGGCACAGGAGCCGGCATTCGGGCTGGAGCTCGCCCCGCCGGTGATCTCCCCCAACGGCGACGGCCGGGCCGACCGAACCCTCATCACCGTGACCACGACCGCCCCCGGCCACATCGTGGTCCGGGTGCTGCAGGACGACATCGAGCGGAACAGCTGGGAAGCGGACGTCATCGAGCCCGCCGAGACAGCGTTCGAGTGGGACGGAAGGGATGCCGACGGCTCCCGCGTCGCCGACGGCACCTACACGATCGAGGCGACGGTCACCGACCCGGCCACCCTCCTCACCGAGCGGGCCACCCGCGACGTGATCGTCGACACGAAGCGACCGGGCGCATCGTGGGTGCGGATCCGGCCGAAGCCGGGGACCGGCAGGCGGACGTGGCGATTCACGTTCCGGCTGGCCGATCGGGCCAGTCTCCTCCACGTTCGCCTCGCCGTGAAGGACTTCCTCGGGCAGGGCGACGTCCGTGAGGAGGATGTGCCCCCGGGAACCACCGTCATCGAGTGGCGGCCCAAGATCCGAGATCGTGCCCTCCCGCCCCGGACGTATCGGGTCAGCCTTCGGGCCGTCGACGATGCAGGGAACCGAAGCCGCAAGCGGGTGAAACGCTTCCGCGTGGAGCGGCCGGTCAGCCCGCGGGTGTTCCGCCGGCTCTCCGGCACGGGAGGAAGGGTGGCCATCACGATCGACGACTGTCACTACGCTGACGCGTGGAGCCGCATGCTGACCACGCTACGGAACACGAAGGTGAAAGCAACGTTCTTCTGTCCCGGCGACCGCATGCTGCTGTTCCCCGCCCTCGTTCGGCGAACCGTGCGGGAAGGGCACACGCTCGGCTCCCATGGCTGGGACCATGCCGACCTCGCCAGGCAGGGATTCGACACCATCCGGCGGAAGCTCCGCCGAGACGCCGACACGGCATGGCAGCTGGCCCGCGTCACCACCGCGCCCTACTTCCGACCGCCGTACGGCTCGTACGACGCCACGGTACTGTCCGCGGCGGGGCGAACCGGCCATGGCCGCGTGATCATGTGGGACGTATCGACCGAAGACATCAGGCGTCCGGGCGCCCCCGCCATCCGTGCCAGCGCCGTCCACGGAGCCCGCAGCGGCAGCATCATCCTCATGCACACGCTCGATCAGACCGCCGATGCGCTCCCGGCCATCATCCGGGGACTGCGAGACAAGGGATTGCGGCCGGTCTCCCTCCCCCGGCTCTTCAGCGCCGCCGGCTACGTGTAGCGCTCGGGCAGCAGCGGCATCACACCGGTGGGAGGTTGGCCTGCGGCGTCGGCCGCAGGGCCTGCTCCAGCCGCCGGCACACGACCTCGAGGATGCGGAGGGCGATGGCCGGCTCCCGCTCCAGAGCCTCCCAGAATTCCTCGCGGCGCAGGGTGAGGCACCGGGTGGGCTCGACGCATCGGACCGTGGCGGTGGACGGCCCGCCGCCGAGGAGCCCGATCTCCCCGATGAAGTCTCCCGGCCCGTTCGTGGCCACCTCCTCCCCGCGTCGCTCGACGACGACCTTGCCCTCGAGGATGAGATGGAAGCGGTACCCCAACGCTCCCTCTTCGGTGAGCGACTCCCCGGCGGGATGCTCGGTGACGCTGGCCGCATCCGTCAGCGCATGCAGCTGGTCGACGCTCAGCGCCGAGAACACGCCGGATCGGCGAAGAATCTCCGGGGCGACGTCGCTCATGTCGACATCTTCCCACACGTATGCTTTTGTCATCTCCGCCGACACGCCTTCCCACGCTGCCGACCCCGCCCCGTCCTGTCTGATCTGCGGGCGGCCGACCTACGACCCCGACAAGCGCGAGCGGCCATGGGCCCGAGGCGTGGCCGGCGGGCGGCAGGTGCTCGTGTGCCCGTCGTGCCAGCGCGATCAGCGCGCCTGGATGGCCCGGCTGGACGCCTGTCCACACTGCGGCAGCACGCGGCTGGGGGTGACGCTCGGCGAAGTGGTGTGCCGGGCATGCGGACGGTCGTGGCGAAGCTAACCCGCTGCTACGCTCCGCAGCCGTGAAGGACATCGGGCTCGTCGGCCTGCCGGCCTCGGGAAAGTCCACCCTCTTCACCGCGCTGACCCACGTGGGGGCGGCGGGCGGTCGGGCCAACCAGGCCGTGGTCGAGGTCCCCGACGACCGTCTCCAGGTGCTGGCCGAGCTGGAGCGCTCCAAGCGGATCGGGCACGCCCAGGTCCGGTTCGTCGACGTTCCTGGCGGCCTTTCCACCCAGGCCGAGGCGGCGATGAGGGCGGTCGACGCGCTTGGGATCGTGCTCGACGCCTTCACCGGCACGCGGGATCCGGTCGCCGATCTGGCTGCCGTCCAGGCCGAGCTCCTCCTGGCCGATCTGGCCATCGCCGAGTCGAGCGCAGAGAAGGCCGAGCGGAAGATGAAGGGGAAGGACACCGAGGCCGCCGCAGAGGCCGGGCGGCTCCGGACTGCCCGCGAGCTGCTCGAGGCGGAGCGTCCCCTTCGCGACGGCCCGTTCGATGAGGCCGACCGCAGATCCATGCGCGGCTTCGGCTTCCTCAGCCTGAAGCCGTGGGTCGTGCTGGTGAATCTGGAGGAAGGTGCCGGTATCCCGTCTGGGCTGCCGGGGGACGCTGTCGGCGTGTACGCCAGCATCGAGGCCGAGGTGGCCACCATGGAGCCCGCCGAGGCGGCCGAGCTCCTTGCCGAGTTCGGCGTCGAGCAGCCCGGGCTGTCCTCCGTCATCACCGCGGGCTACGGCGCCCTCGACCTCATCACATTCCTCACCACCGGCGAGGACGAGACCCGGGCGTGGCAGGTTCGGCGCGGCGCGTTGGCCCCGGAGGCGGCGGGGGTCATCCACAGCGACATGGAGCGGGGCTTCATCCGCGCCGAGGTCGTCTCGTACGAGGAGCTCGTCGATGCCGGCTCGATGAAGGCGGCCCGGGAACGCGGCGTCATTCGCACCGAGGGGAAGACGTACGCGGTGCGCGAGGGCGACATCGTGAACATCCTGTTCGCGGTGTGACCCACGCTTGCTTCCGCCCTGCCCATCGCGTAGAAATCATGAGACACCGAGAGAGAGGACCGGCTCATGAAGCGGTGGCTGTCGCCCGTATGGTTCGTGCTCATCGCCGCGGCGTTCTTCCTGCCGTTCGTCACCATCTCCTGCGAAGCGCCGGAGGGGCTCGGCGAGCTCGGAGGGGCGCTGGGAGGCGAGGGCGCGGAGCAGATCCCGACGGGTGGGTTCGAGGTCAGGGCCACCGGCTGGGACCTGGTGACCGGTGCGGAGCCCGACGTGAAGGCCGACCCAGAGTTCACCGAGCTGGCCGGGCAGGACATCACCGGCGGCGAGGGCGGGGACATCTCGATCTGGGCGCTGGCCGCGTTCATCGCCGCGGGGCTGGGCATCTTCTTGAGCCCGCTGCGCGAACGCGTCGGCGGCGTGATCACGATCGTCCTGGGGGCGGCGGTGGTCGCCTTCCTCTTCCTGCTGCGGACCGAGGTCAGCGGCGACATCCCCGGCGAGGCCGAGGCGTTCCTCAAGGTCGTGTACGAACCCGGCTACTGGGCCGCGCTGGGGCTGGGCCTGGTCGCTGCGGTGTGGGGCATCATCCGCTTGGTCACCGTGGAACCCACCGCCATGCCACCGCCACCGGCTACCGGGATGCCGCCACCCGCCACCCGGACAGGGTTCGAAGCCGGCGGAACGGCGGCGCCGCCACCCATGCCCCCACCGGGAGGCAGCGAGGGTGGCGGGACGGGACCCCCACCGGAGGAGCCTCCACCGCCCGCGTAGCCCGCCCGGATCGTCGAACGGCCGCCTCCAAACCGGGGGCGGCCGTTCCGCGTGGAGACGATCGGATTCGAACCGACGACCTCCGGCTTGCAAAGCCGGCGCTCTACCAGCTGAGCTACGTCCCCGCACCTCGATTGTACCGACCGGCGGTTGCCGGACCTCGTCGTATGGAGTCTCATAGGTGGCCATGCGGCGCGTCCTGGCCATCGCCATGCTCACGGCGGCGTGCTCGAACGCCCCCCTGGAGGGGCGGGGGG
>DASQUI010000015.1:0-7753 GCA_035641375.1 Actinomycetota bacterium | reverse complement strand
GACATCATCTCGGACCTCTGCGCCGGACTGGTCGGCGGCCTCGGCCTGGCGGCCGGAGCCAACCTGGGCTGGGAATACGCCGTGTTCGAACCGGTCCACGGCAGCGCCCCGGACATCGCCGGGAAGGGCGTGGCCAACCCGATCGCCATGATCCTGTCGGCGGCCATGATGCTGCGCCACCTGGCGGCAACGAAGGAGGCCGACGCCATCGAGGCGGCTGTGTCCGGCGTTCTGGCCCAGGGGAACGTCCGGACGCCGGACATGGGGGGCACCGCCGGAACCATGGACGTGGCCGGAGCGATCGCCGACGCGCTCTAGTGGTCGTGGGGGGCCCGACCGGACCCCTCAGGAGCGGGTCGTCAACACCCCGGCTCCCCGACGTGCCCGCAGCACCCCCCGCGGATGAATGTCGTGGCGATGGCGCGATTGCGGATGGCCAGGCCGAGCTTCTTGATCAACGGCCCATCGTAGGTCTTCCAGTTCCGCCACGCGTCGTTGACGTAGTCGCCGAATCCCCGGGGCATCAGAGTCCCGCCAGGTCGCCGCAGCGCGTTCGGATGCCTTCGGCAGCCTCCCGCAGCGCGGTGATCTCGGCATCGTCCAGCTCGAGCTCCACGATCTCCTCCACGCCGCCGCGGCCCAGCTTCGCCGGCAGACCCACGAACACATCGTCGATGCCGTACTGGCCGGTGGCCCAGACGCACGCCGGGAGAACAGTCTTCGTGTCGCCCGCGATGGCGTGCACCATCTGCGCCACCGACGCCGACGGGGCGTAGTACGCGCTCCCCTTTTTCAGGTAGCCGACGATCTCGGCGCCGGCGTTGCTGGTCCGCTCGTACAGCCGCTGCAGTGTGTCGTCGTCGACCAGGTCGCGCAGCGGTTTCCCGTCCACGGTGGCGTGCGCGGGGAGCGGCACCATCGACTCGCCGTGAGAGCCGAGCGTCATCGCCTCCACGACCGACGGCGAGACCGACAGCTCCTCGGCGATGAAGGAGCGGAGTCGCGCCGAGTCGAGGGTCCCGGCCATGCCCATCACGCGCTCCTTGGGGAACCCAGTCACCTCGCCGGCCAGGAACGTCATCTCGTCGAGCGGGTTGCTGACCACGATGACGACCGCCTCCGGCGAGACGTCCTTCACCCTGCCGGCCACGTCGCGCATGATGCCTGCGTTCTTGCCGAGCAGGTCCATACGGCTCATCCCCGGCTGCCGGGGCAGCCCCGCCGTGATGACCACCACGCCCGAGCCGGCCGTGTCCGCGTAGTCGTTCGTACCCCGGACGACCGGCTCGAATCCCTCGACCGGCGACGACTGGTTCATGTCGAGGGCCAGGCCCTGGGGCAGCCCCTCGACGATGTCGACCATCACCACCTCATCGGCTAGCGCCTGTTGGGCGACGCGCATCGTCGTCGTCGCCCCCACGAACCCACTGCCCACCACCGTGACCTTCATCTCGCTCACCTCAGCTTCTCGATCACCGCGTCGGCGACCTCGGACGTCCCCACGGCCGTCGGGTCCTCGCGCGACGGCTTCATGTCGTAGGTGACGCTCTTCCCCTCGCTGATGACCGCTGCAAGTGCTTGCTCCATCCGGTCGGCGGCATCGCGCTCGTCCAGGTGGCGCAGCATCAGCATGCCCGAGAACATCATGGCCATCGGGTTCACCTTGTTCATCCCCCGGTACCTCGGGGCGCTGCCATGCGTGGCCTCGAACACCGCGGCCTCGTCTCCGATGTTCGCCCCCGGCGCTACTCCCAGCCCTCCGATCAGGCCGGCACAGAGGTCGGAGAGGATGTCGCCGTACAGGTTCGGCAGGACCAACACGTCGTACTCCTCGGGCCGCGACACGAGCTGCATCGACGCATTGTCGACGATGCGGTCCTCGAACTCGATGTCGGAGTACTCCTCAGCGACCTCGCGCGCCGTGGCCAGGAAGAGCCCGTCGGAGAACTTCATGATGTTGGCCTTGTGGATGGCGGTGACTTTCTTCCGTCCCTCGCGGCGCGCGTATTCGAACGCCCATCGCACGATGCGCTTCGTGCCGGTGACCGAGATCGGCTTGATGGAGATGCCGGAGTCCTCCCGGATCTGCTTGCCGGTCAGGTCCGCCACCAGCTCGATGAGCTGTTTCGCATCGGCGCTCCCCTGCTCGAATTCGATGCCCGCGTAGAGATCCTCGTGGTTCTCGCGGACGATGACGACGTCCACGTTCTCGTAGCGAGAGCGAACCCCCGCGTACGACTTGCACGGGCGGAGGCACGCGTAGAGGTCGAGCTCCTTCCGCAGGGCGACGTTGACGCTGCGGAAGCCCGTGCCGATCGGCGTGGTGATGGGCCCCTTGATGGCCACGCCGTTCGTGCGGATCGACTCGAGGACGTGCTCGGGGAGGGGGGTCCCGTACGTATCCATCACGTCGGCCCCGGCCTCCTGGTCGTCCCAGTCGAAGGCCACGCCGGTGGCCTCGAGGACGCGGCGGGTGGCCTCGGAGAGCTCCGGTCCGACCCCGTCGCCGGGGATGAACGTCACGCGATGCGCCATGGTCGTGCTCCTTCGGTCGTCGGTTTGGCCATCATAGGAGACTGGCGAACCGACCCTACAGGCCCCCTGCTAGACTGAACCTACCGACCCGTAGGCCGAACCCGGGAGGTCACGTGAGCGAGAAAGGCCTCGCCGATGTGGTCGCCGCCGAGACGCGGCTCTCCGACATCGACGGGAAGCTCGGCAAGCTGTTCTACGTCGGCTACGACATCCACGACCTGGCGCGATACGCGACGTTCGAGGAGTGCATCTTTCTCCTGCACCGCCAGCATCTTCCCACCCTGGAAGAGCTGGAGGAGGGGAACGAGCGGCTGGTCGCCGAGCGAGAGCTCGACGAGTTCACCGCCGGGCTGATGCCGACTATGGCCGAAGCCTCCTCGCCGATGTCCATGCTTCGGACGAGCGTCTCCGCCGCTTCCGCGTACGACCCGGACGGATGGGACCAGTCGGGGGAGGCCAACGAGCGGAAGGCGGTCCGCCTGATCGCCCGCTTCCCCACGCTGATCGCCTCCTATCACCGCCTGCGGACCGGGCAGGATCCCATTCCCCCGAATCCCAAGCTCCCCCACGCCGCCAACTTCCTGACGATGCTGCTCGGTGAAGAGCCCGAGGAAGAGGTGGCCCGGGCCTTCGACATCTGCCTGGTCCTCCACGCCGACCACACCATGAACGCCTCGACGTTCGCCGCGCGCGTGGTGGCCTCGACGCTGGCCGATATGCACTCGGCCATCACCGCGGCCATCTGCGCCCTGAAGGGACCGCTGCACGGCGGGGCCAACGAGGCCGTCATGAAGATGCTGGAGGAGATCGGGGACGCGGAGAAAGCGGAGGCGTACATCAAGGACATGCTCGGCCACAACGAGAAGATCATGGGGTTCGGGCATCGCGTGTACAAGACCGAGGATCCTCGGGCGACCCATCTGCGCCGCCTCTCCCGGGAGCTGGGCGAGCGGGCGGGCGACACACGCTGGTACGAGATCTCGGAGCGCATCGAGAAGGTCGTCATGGATCAGAAGGGGCTCTATCCCAACGTCGACTTCTACGCGGCGAGCGTGTACCGCTCCATGGGCATCCCCATCGACCTGTTCACCACGGTGTTCGCGGCCAGTCGTGTCTGCGGGTGGACGGCGCACGTGCGTGAGCAGCTCGCCGACAACCGCCTGATCAGGCCCGAGTCCGACTACATCGGCCCGCGGAATCAAGCGTACGTCACACTCGAGGAGCGAGGATGAAGATCACCGACATCATGACGAAGGCTGCCGTCACCGACCGGCCGGAGGATTCCCTCGACGCGGCGGCCCGCAAGATGTGGGAGCAGCAGACGGGGTCGCTCCTCGTGACGCACGGGGACGAGCTCGTCGGCATCGTCACCGAACGCGACGTGCTCAAGGCCGTGGCCGAAGGCACCCCGCTCGACACGCCGGTGTCCGCGGTCATGTCCAAGGACCTGATCACCGTGGATCCGGGAACCTCGCTGCGCGAGGCCGCGCGGATCATGACCGACAAGTGGATCCGCCACCTGCCGGTGCTGGAAAGCGGGAAGCTCGTCGGCATCGTGTCGCAGCGCGACCTGGCCGGCGTCCTGGCCGGCGCGCTGAACGAGCCCGAGGGTCTCCATCGGCTCATCGAGGCCAGCGAGCTCGTTCGCGAGCGCCGTTTGAAGCGGATCGAGATGGGCGACCTGGACTAGCGATCCGTTCCGGCGGTGGGGACCGGCAGGCGGAGGCCGAAGCAGGCGCCGCTCGGGTCGTTCGGCTCGTACCAGACCTCGCCGCCCTGAGCCCGGGCCAGGCCGCGAACGATCGAGAGGCCCAGGCCGGTCCCGCCGGCCACCCGGGCGGTGCCGGAGTCGGCCCGCGAGAAGGACTCGAACAGGGCGGGGACGAACTCCCGGGGGACGCCGTCGCCGCAGTCGCGGACCAGCAGCTCGACCGAGTCGCCCTCGTCGCGGATCTCCACATCCACTGGCGGGGCGCCGTACTTGAACGCGTTGGTGACCAGGTTCGTCAGCATCTGGCGGAGATGGTCGGGGTCGCCCAGGAGCTCCAATCCCTCCTCCCCGACGATGTCGACCTCGTCGGCGCACGGGAGCTCGCCGATGATCTCCCCCACCTCCTTGGAGACGTCGAGGGTGATGGGACGGACCCGGATCGTCCCCCCCTCCAGGCGGGACACCGTCAGGAGGTCACCGACCAGCCGCGACAGGCGTTCCCCCTGCTCGACGATGAGGCTGAGGTACTGCCGCTTCTCGCCGTCGGGGATGTTGTCCCAGTGCCGCCACAGGGTCTGCGCGAACCCGACCACCGAGGTCAGCGGGGAGCGGAGCTCGTGCGCGGCCACCGCCACGAAGCGAGACTTGGCCTCGTCGGTGGCCTGGAGCTCCTCCAGGGCCCGCTGGAGCTCGGCCTCGGCGGCCTTGCGGCGGCCGATGTCGTGGGCCTGCAGGAGGAAGCACAGCGGCCGATCGGCATCCTCGGCGATCAGGGCGCCGGTCAGGAACAGCCACGCCGATCCGGTCGAGGCGTGCTGCATCCGCAGCTCGGTCTGGAAGGTGCGCCCGCCCCCCGCCGAGGCCAGCCGCATCCGGCTGAGCAGCCCGCCGAGATCCTCGGGGTCGACCACGCTCTGCAGACCCAGACGCAGCAGATCCTCGCGGGAGCGGCCCAGTCCCTGGGCGAGCGACGGATTGACGCGCAGGAAGGCGCCGTCCAGGGCGACGAGAGCCATGCCGATGGCCGCCTCCTCGAACACGTCGCCGAACCGCGTCCCCACGGTGCGCAGCAGCTCCGCGTCTCGGATCTCGGGGGCCACGTCGTCCCGGAGATCGAGCGGGCGCCACGGCGTCCATTCCACGTCAGGCTCCTCGGGGTGTGCCGGTGCCAACTTGTCTGGTCCTTCCAGTTTCGGGCTTCCGGTCGGGGACGACCGTTGTGGCGTAGTGTTCGACACCCGCCAGGGGAATCCCTGCTACCCGCGGCCACCGGCGATCCGGGCCGCCTCGGGGCTGGCCTTGAGGCGGAGCATGGCGGCGATGCCCAGCGCCGGACCCGGAGCGAGCAGAGCGAATGCCGGCCACCAGCCCGCAGCGTCCCGGAGCAGCGGGACCAGCCAGATCGTGGCCACGGTGAGCGTGAAGCCGATGGCCAGCTGCAGGGTCACCGCGGTGCCGACGTAGGACTGGTCGGCGACCTCGGTGACCGCGGTGGAGAACTGGGCGGAGTCGGCGACCACCGTGATGCCCCACACGATGCCCACCGCCAGGACGAGCCACGGGGATGCCCCGAACAGTGCGCCGATGATGAGGGAGCACGTCCCCGACACGGCCATGGCCGCGGCGGTGGTCCGGGACCGCCCCCAACGATCCCCCAGGATCCCGCCCAGGACGCAGCCGACTGCTCCGGACCCGATGACCACGAACGTGCCGATAGCGGCCGGCATCCGTCCTCCGACACCGGCCACCTCCAGCGACTCCGAGAAGAACACCAGGAACCACGTCCACATCGCGTAGAGCTCCCACATGTGGCCGAAGTAGCCGAGGCTGGCCAGGCGCACGCCGCGGTTCCGAAACACCCGTCCGGACTCCCGGGGATCGAACACCGCCCGGGGGAACGGGTACGGCCCGTCCGACACCAGGAGGAGGGCGATGAGCGCTCCACCCGCGGTGAGCACCGACGTGACCAGCACGACCTGGGGCCAGGGGAGACCGCCGAGCCCGTTCACCAGATGCGGCGCCGCCGATCCGAGGGTGATCGCGGCGGTGAGGGCGCCGAGAGCGACGCCTCGCCCGTGCGAGCGGAACCAGGTGGCCATGACCTTGACGGCCGGCGGATAGACGCCGGCTAGGAGGAACCCGGTGAGGATGCGCAGCGGGATGCCGAGCTCGGGGCCATCGGAGGCGGCCAGGAGCCCGTTGACGGCGGCGGCCCCCAGCGCAGACACGGCGAAGACCCGGCGCGGCGGGAAGATGTCGGACAGGTTGAGGATCGCCGAGGCCAGCGCACCGGCCACGAACCCCACCTGGACCCCGATGGTCAGCCACGCCCCCGCGGTCTGGCCGAGCGCCCACTCGTCGCGAAGCTGCGGGATGACCGCCGACGCCGAGAACCACGTCGTCATCCCCAGGAGCGTGGCCGCAGACAGCAGGAGCAGCGCCCCGGTGCGACCGGCCGGCCGCTCGGTCAGGCGACCGGCGGCCGGGGCAGCAAGCCCGCTTCCTCGATGACCCGTCGGACTCCCTCCTCGTGCCCGAGCCCCATGACATGGACGCCGGAGATGCCGGCGACCTCGCGGAGCCCCTTCACCACCTCCACGGTGAGCCGAACCCCCTCATCGGCGGCCCGCTCCCCGGCGTCGTCCATCCGGCGCATCACCTCGTCCGGCACCGACACGCCGGGGAGGTGCGTGCGCATGAACCGCACGGTGCGGGCGCTCCGCGGGGGCGTCACCCCGACGAGCACGAAGGCTCGCTCGAACACTCCCCGCGGACGCACCCGCTCCGCCCACGCCGCCAGGGACTCCACGTCGTACACGATCTGCGTCTGCACGAAATCGGCTCCGGCATCCAGCTTGGCCTCGAGCCGGCCGGGATCGTAGTCGTCGGCCAGGGGCACGTCGGCCACACCGACGAAGTACCTCGGAGCGGGATCGACGGTTGCTCCCGAGAGCAGCTCGCCGCGGTCGCGGAGCCCCACCGTGAACCGGACCAGGTCGTTGACGGCGAGATCGTAGACCTCCACCGCATCGGGATGGTCGCCGGCATTGACGGGATCTCCCGTCAGGCACAGGACGTTCCGCGCCCCCAGCGCCCACGCGCCCAACAGGTCGGCCGTGATGGCCAGCCGGTTCCGGTCCCGGGTGGTCACCTGGACCACCGGTTCGAGGCCGGCCCGGGCGGCCAGGGCGGCTCCGGCGACCGACGACATGTGGGCGGAGGAGGCCGGGTTGTCGGTCACGTTCACGGCGTCGGCGTACCCGACCAGCGCCTCCGCCTGGGCTGTCACCTGCGCGCCGTCGGCGCCGCGCGGGGGAACCACCTCCGCGGTGACGGCGAACCCTGTCTCGTGGAGGATCCGCTCCAGTCGGCTCTCCGAGCGGATCGTCATCGAGGCGCGGCGGCGGCCTCGGCCGCCGTCACCGTGTTCACGAGCAGCATCGCCCGGGTGAGCGGCCCCACGCCGCCCGGCACCGGGGTGATCCATCCGGCGACCTCGGCGACCTC
>DASQUI010000014.1:0-2260 GCA_035641375.1 Actinomycetota bacterium | reverse complement strand
GTGGTCGAGGTGGGCGGGCGGCGGATCCCAGTTCGGGTGTGGGGAGACGCCCTGCCGGCCCGGCCCGCGCCGCCGCCGGCGGCCCAGCACCACCACGGGCACGCCCACGGCTCGATCGCGGCCCCCATGCAGGGCACGATCCTCAACGTCCTGGTCGAAGAGGGTCAGGAGATCGAAACCGGCGACGTCGTGTGCGTCCTGGAGGCCATGAAGATGGAGAACCACGTCGCGGCCACGATCGACGGGACCGTGGCGCAGGTCGCGGTAAAGCGTGGCGACGTCGTGCAGTCCGGTCAGACGCTCGTGGTCATCGAGTAGGGTGGCCGTCATGAAGGTTGGCGTGATCGGGACCGGCCACGTCGGGCTCCCGACGGCGGCGACGCTTGCCCACATCGGCCACGACGTCACCGCCACCGACGCCGACCACGAGAAGATCCAGGTCCTCCGTCGGGGCGGCATGCCCTTCTTCGAGCCGGGCCTGGAAGATCTCGTCCGAGGCGAGGTCGAGGCCGGCCGGCTGCGGTTCACCGCCGACCCGGCCGAGGCCCTCACCGACGCCCGGGTCGCCTTCGTGTGCGTGGGGACGCCGCCGCGCTCCTCCGGGGAGGCGAACCTGATCGCGATCGAACAGTCCACGGAACTCGTTGGGCGCCATGCCAAAGGGCCAACGGTGGTCGTGGAGAAGAGCACGGTCCCGGCGGGGACCGCGGCGCGGATGACCGAGATCCTGGCCCGGCACCGTTCCGACGCCCAGCTCTCGGTCGTGTGCAATCCGGAGTTCCTGCGAGAGGGCAGCGCCGTGAAGGACTCGCTCCACCCCGACCGGATCCTCGTCGGCAGCGACTCCGAGGAGGCCCTGGCCGTGATGCAGGAGCTCTATGCCCCACTGGTCGGAAAGGACACCCGATGGATCGAGACCGACCTCCACACGGCAGAGCTCGCAAAGCATGCCTCTAACGCCTTCCTGGCCCTCAAGATCTCGTTCGCGAATGCCATGGCCCGGATCGCCGAGGCAGCCGGAGCCGACGTGGTCGCCGTCACCGAGGTCATGGGGTCTGACCCCCGTATCGGCAAGGACCACCTGGCGGCCGGGTTGGGCTACGGGGGGTCGTGCTTCCCCAAGGATCTCCTCGCGTTCGAGCGGCTGACAAATCGCCTCGGCTACGACTTCCCGTTGCTCCGCGAGGTGGCCAGGATCAACGAGGAGGCCGTGGACGCGGCGTTCCGGAAGGTCGAGGAGGCCCTGTGGAACCTCGAGGGGAAGCGCGTGGCGCTGCTCGGCCTGGCGTTCAAGCCCGGCACCGACGATGTTCGGTTCGCGCCGGCACTGGGGCTCGCGGACCGGCTCCTGTCGGCAGACGCCGTCGTTGTCGGCTATGACCCCGAAGCCGGGCCGAATGCCAAGGCCGAGCTACCTGCGCTCGAGCTGGCCGACGACCCCTACACCGCGCTGGCGGGTGCGCATGCCGCCGTCGTGTGCACCCAGTGGGAGGAGGTGACCGCGCTCGATTTTGGGAAGGTCCGGTCCGTCATGGCCCTCCCGATCGTCGTGGACGGGCGCAACGTCTTCGACCCGGCCGAGATGGCCAAGCACGGGTTCACGTATCTCCCCACAGGACGTCCCCCGGTCCGGCCATGACCCGGGCACTGGCGGCCTGGGCCTAGACACCGTAGACCCGCAGCCCGGTGTGGCGTGCGATCACGTCGAAATCGGCGTCGAGGTGGAGTAGCTCCACGTTCTCCCGGATGGCCACCGCGGCGATGAGGCAGTCCACGAGGCTCCGCACCGTCTCGCCCATGGACCGGCACGCCCGATAGATCTTGGCCGCCGATTCGTAGTCGAAGACCGGAGCCACCGCCAGGAAGTGAAGATCGAACATCCCCCGCCGGATCGTCGGCGCGTCCCGGGGCGCCGCTCCGGCCAGGACCTCCATGAGGATCGGGTCGGTGATGGCGGCCTCGCCCGACGTCACGAGCGAGCGACAGGCCAGGTGGGCTGGGCTCCCAGTACCGCGGAAGAACTCGATGAGCGCCGAGGTGTCGGCCAGGACTACCAATCAGGGGGTGGCTCTCGGTGGCGGATCTCGTCGAGGTCGCCTGGCCACCCCACACCTTCGAGTTCGAGGACGCTGCGAGGATCCCCATCCCCCACCAACCGACGGAGGGCGAGGTCGATGGCCTCCCGGGTCGACCGGACCCGGTAGATCCGCTTGACCCGCTCGACGAGCTCCTCGTCCACCACGACATTGGTCCGCTTCAT
>DASQUI010000013.1:0-2418 GCA_035641375.1 Actinomycetota bacterium | reverse complement strand
GGCGGTCGTGGGCGCCCTCGTGGCACTCCCGGCGTTACGGCTCCGGGGCCTCTACCTCGCACTGGCCACGCTGGCCTTCGCCGCGTTCATGGACAACGTCGTGTTCGTCCGCGAGGACGCGTTCGGCAACTTCGGGTCGGTCGACGTCGAGCGGCTCTCCCTCGGTGGACTGTCCTTCGACAGCGAAGCCGCCTACTTCGTGCTGCTCGCCGCGGTGTTCGCCGTCACCGCGGTCGGGCTCTTGACCCTGCGGCGCAGCGCCTTCGGCCGGCGCCTCTCCGCCCTGCGCGACAGCCCGACCGCCTGCACGACGATGGGCATGAGCACCACCGTCGTGAAGCTTCAGGTGTTCGCGCTGTCGTCGGCCATCGCCGGGGTCGGCGGGACGCTGTTCGCGGGACTGCAACAGAGCGCGAGCGCGGCCGACTACACGATGTTCTCGGGCCTGCCGGTGGTGCTGCTGGCGGTGCTCGGTGGCATCACCGCTGTGACGGGCGCGCTGGTCGGGGGGCTCGTCCTCGCCGGCTTCCCGGTGCTGGCCGAGAACATCTCGGGGCTGGAGGGCCTGGCCCTGCTCGGCCCGGGCCTCATCGGCGTCACCCTCGCCCGCCGGCCCGACGGGCTGGTCCTCGCCGTCAGCGACATGTGGTCGGGCCGGCGTCGGTCCGTCCACGCCGAGGTCGACGAGGCCCTGCCCGAGCATGTGGAGGACCTCGGCCTCGCGGTGCCGTTCACCGCCCAGCACGTCGAGGCGATGAACCGGGAGCTGGCCATCGATGGGGCCTGAACCGCCACCGCCGGTGCTCGGGCTCCGCGGCGTGCGGGCCGGCTACAGCCGCATCGAGGTGCTGCACGGCGTCGACCTCGTCGTGCCAGCTGGCACGATCGTGGGGCTGCTCGGACCCAACGGTGCAGGGAAGAGCACCACGCTCGGCGTGGTGAGCGGCCAGATCCGTCCGACTGCCGGGTCGGTGACGATGGCCGGTCACGACGTGACCGGCGCGGCTGCCGACCAGCTGGCTCGGCTCGGCGTGTGCACCATCCCCGAGGGCCGTGGGGTCTTCCCCAACCTGACCGTTGCCGAGAACGTGCTGATGTTCACCCACCGCGGAGTGAGCGAGCGCGATGCCGAGGAGATCGCCTACGGGCACTTCCCGGTGCTGGCCGAACGACGGCGACTCGCCGCCGGGCGCCTGTCGGCGGGCGAGCAGCAGATGCTCGCGCTCGCCCGGGCACTGGCTACCCGGCCGGCGCTGCTGCTCCTCGACGAGCTGTCGATGGGACTGGCGCCGCTCGTCGTGGAGCGGCTGTACGAGCAGGTGGCCTCGATCACCGAGACCGGCGTCGCCATCCTGCTCGTCGAGCAGTTCGCCGGCCACCTGCTGGGCGTGGCCGACCAGGTGGCGATGATGGTGCACGGACGGATCCGTGCGGCCGGCCGCCCACAGGAGATGGCCGGCCAGCTGTCGGGGGCGTACCTCGGTGGTGAGCGACCGAAGGAGGACCAATGAGCGCAGACACACCCGCGGGGGGCAACCCGCCCCGCCTCGAGGAGTTCGAGGCCGAGCTGGCCCGCCTACGGGTCAAGGGCAGCTCGGCCACCGACGAGCAGCGGCTCTTGCTGGCCGGCATCGTGCTCATGCCGCTCGGCCTGTTCCTGGTGATGATCGGCTGGTTCGGCGCGTCGGGGACCACCGAGTTCAGCTCGCAGGTCCCCTACCTGATCTCCGGTGGCGTGCTCGGGCTGGGCCTGACCGTCGTGGGCGCCGCGCTGTTCCTGCGCTACTCCCTGGCCCGTTACCTCCGGTTCTGGCTGCTCCGCCTCGTCTTCGAGGAGCGGGCAGCGAGCGATCGAAACGTCGAGGCGCTGGAGGCGCTCGGGGAGGTCCTCGGGCGCGGGCCACAGGTCGATCCGTCGGTCAACGCGACGGCGAGAGAGAAGGAGAACCAAGCATGACCAGCTTCCCCCGGTTCTACCGCGCCGGGGCCGTCATTGTCGTCGCGTTGGCTCTGGTGGCCTGCGGCGGCGACGACGACTCCGAGACGTCGGCCGGCGAGGACGACGGGACGACCACGACCACCGAGGCGACGGACACGACGCTCGGCGCGGCCGAGTCGGAGGCCGCCATCAACGAGGCGACAACCGAGTTCTTCCGGCTCACCGGTCAAGGCGACTTCGAGTCGGCCGTGGCGCTGATGGAGAACGGCCAGGACTACATCGACGAGCTCGAGCACTGCGCCGACCTGGTGGAGGGGGCCTCGGTCGAGATGAAGACGGTCGAGATCGACGGGGACTCGGCGATCACCACCTTTGCCATCCTCCTCGACGGCGAGGAGGCGCTCGCCGAGGCCGGCGGCGGTGCCACTTTCGTCGACGGCGAGTGGCTCGTCTCGGAGAACACCTTCCTGTCGCTCTAC
>DASQUI010000012.1:0-2747 GCA_035641375.1 Actinomycetota bacterium | reverse complement strand
GACCGACATGGCATGGCCCTCGTAGAAGTGGATCCGGCCGAGGAAGACGGCCGCGGGCACGCCGGCCAGGCTGCCCACCAGGAGGCGGCCGGTGTGGCCCGGCACCGCCGCGGCGGGAAATCCGGGAAGCGAATCGAAGGGGATCTCGGCGGCGACATCGATCCCGTCGGCGGCCGGCCCCAGACCCGAGCCGAGGATGACGGCCACCCGCGGCGGCTCGTCGACCCTCTCGAGGACGAGCCGGGCGCCCTCCTCGGCGAACGCGTCTCCGGGGCCGGTCACCGCAGGCGGTCCTTGATCCGGTCGATGGCCTCGATCGGCGTCGGGTCGATCCCACGCATGAGGGCGTGGTACGCGCTGGCCACATCGCCGATCAGCGCCACTGAGAGCACCTGCGCCAGGCGCGACGCGCCCCGCCCCCGAACCTCCCGATGCTCCAGCCCCGCATCGGAGACGACATCCAGCGTGGCCTCCAGCCGTCGGGAAAGAGATGGCTGCTCATCCGAGGCCCGCAGAACGACCAGAGCGAATCTCCTTCCCCAGGCGGCGGTCCAGCCCACCACCTCGTGATGACCGAGCTCCGGCAGCACGGAGGCCATGGCCGGGACCTTGGCGTTCTCGTTGAAGGCAGCCTTCCAGCGCACCGCCAGCGGCTCGGTCAGACCCTCCGATCCCCACGCCACCGGAATCCGATCGCCGACCCAGGATGCGACGTCCTTGGCCTCGTTCCGTTCGGACGCCGCCCCCGGGGCCAGCTCCGCTGCCGTCCTCCGGAGCGTCTCGACGGCCTCTCCGAGGTGGCCCTCGCCCGGGCGATCGATCCCGGTCGCGCCGATCACCCCGAGCAGCGCTCCCGTCAGCTCGCCCAGACCGGCCCGCGGCATCGACGCCGTGCCCGGCAGGGTGACGAAGAGGGCGGAGGCCCGCTCCGCCGCGGCACGGAGCGATCCCCCCGTGGCCACGGCGATGGTCGGGCAGCCGCGACGCCGGGCCTCCGCGTAGCACGTCAGGGTCTCATCGGTGTTGCCCGAATAGGAGACGCACACCACCAGGGTCCTCCCCGCCGCCCAGGCCGGCAACGTGGTGCCGCGGACCACGACGACCGGCACGGTCGCCGCCGGCCGGATCAGCGCGGCGACGACGTCGGCTGCGGCCGCCGAGCCGCCCATGCCGCAGAGCACGACGCCTTCCACCGCGGCATCCGGGGCCAGGTCGCGGCGCGCAGCCGCGGTGCCGTAGGCGTCGGCCAGCTGGTCCGGGATCGACAGGAACGCGTCGAGCAGCCCCGAGGGATCGGCGGCCCGCAGCGCCTGTTCGTCGTCGAGCGAGATCAACTCGGCTTGACGGCTTCCTCGATCAACATGACCGGGATCCCGTCGCGCACCGGATACCGATACCGGCAGCGGCCGACGCACACGATCTCGTTCTCCTCCTCGTGGTACTCGATGTCCCCGCGGCAGTTCGGGCACACCAGGATGTCGAGCAGCTCCTTGGCGATGGTCATGCTTCCCTCCGGATCACGTCCAGCACGGCTTGGGTCTTCTCCTCGAGCAGCTCGGCGGTGCGAGCCTCGACGTTCAGGCGCAGCAGCGGCTCGGTGTTCGACGGGCGCACGTTGAGCCACCAGTCGTCGTACTCAATGGTAAGGCCGTCGATGCGCTCCTGGCGGCCGTCCGAGAACCCGGCCGCGACCCGCTCGATCGCGCCGGCCTGGTCCTCCACCTCGGTATTGATCTCCCCCGACGCCTCGTAGCGGCGGTAGGGCTGGAGCAACTCGGAGAGGGGGATGCCCGCCCGCGACAGGCGCTCCAGGACGACGAGGGCGGCGATGAGGCCGGAGTCGGCCCGGTAGTGATCGCGGAAGTAGTAGTGGCCGGAGTGCTCGCCGCCGAAGATCGCTCCCGTGTCGGCCATGACCTTCTTGATGAACGAGTGGCCGACACGGGTCTTGACCGGCTCGCCGCCCATCTCCCGGATGACCTCGGGGACGACCCACGACGTGATGAGATTGTGGATGATCTTCGCTCCGGGCTCTCGCTCGAGCAGCGTCTCGGCCACAAGCGCCGTGACCAGCGATCCGGAGACGCCCGCGGCCCGCTCGTCGACGAGGAAGACTCGATCGGCATCTCCGTCGAAGGCCAGGCCGACGTCGGCCCCGTGCTCGGTGACGGCCCGGCGCAGGTCCTCCTGATTCTCGGGGCGGATGGGATCGGCGGGGTGGTTGGGGAACGTGCCGTCGAGCTCCAGGTACAGGCCGACGAGCTTCACCGGCAGCCGGTCGAACAGGGCCGGCAGGACCAGCCCGGCCATCCCGTTTGCGGCGTCGGCCACCACCGTGAGCGGCGCCATGGCTCCCGGATCGACGAACGTGAGCACGTGCTCGACGAACGGGTCGAGCATGGCCCTGGTCTCGACCGTGCCGCGCCCCTGCACGGGTGGCAACTCGGTGGCGGCCAGGTCGCGGACGTCCATCAGCCCCGAGTCCTCGCCGATGGGGGCGGCCCCGGCCCGGCACAACTTCAGGCCGTTGTAGGCGGGAGGGTTGTGGCTGGCCGTGAACATCGCTCCGGGAAGCTCGAGCACACCGGAGGCGAAGTAGAGCATGTCGGTGGTGGCGTAGCCGATGTCGACGACGTTGACGCCCCGTCCCGTAACCCCCTCGGTGAACGCCGCGGCCAGCGGCGGAGAGGAGAGACGGCAGTCACGTCCCAGAACGACGGCAGGCCCCCGGGTGAACTCGGCCACGG
>DASQUI010000011.1:0-3319 GCA_035641375.1 Actinomycetota bacterium | reverse complement strand
CTCCACCATCGCTCGATAGCCCGACCGGCCGTACGCTCGGAGCGTCGCCCACACCGCCAGGCCCCTACCCCGCTGCGAGCTCTCCGGCGTCCGCCACATGAGGTTCGACCGGCCCTCCTCGGTGGTCAGGTACGACGCCGTCTGCGCGAAGGCCCCGTCGAGGAGGCTCGGGTCGCGCACGAACGCGAACCCGGTGTCGTACGGCACGTTGAGCCACTTGTGCCCGTCGGCACTCACGCTGTCGGCGCGATCGACCCCCTCCACGAGGTGCCGCGTTCGCGGAGAGAGCGCCGCGAACAGGCCGAACGCGCCGTCCACGTGGACCCAGGCGCCGTTCTCCCGGGCGATCTCGACGACGTCGGCGATGGGGTCGAAGTCCCCGGCGTTCACCTCCCCCGCGTTGGCGATGACGATGGCGGGGCCGTCCGTCTCCGCCAGAGCCGATCGCAGCGCGGGGAGGTCGAGCCGGCCGACGCCGTCACGAGCCAGGACGCGGATGCGGCCGTGCCCCATCCCCAGCATCCCGGTGACCTTGCGGGCGCTGGAGTGCACGTACCCGCTGGAGAAGATGGGGACCGCCGGGAGCTCGCTGAGGCCCCGATCCTCGACGTCCACACCGTGCTCCAGACCCCACCAGCGCCGGGCCGCCGCCAGCGCCGCATAGTTCGCCATCGTTCCGCCGGTGACGATCGTTCCGGCCCACGACGACGGCAACCCGAAGAGCTCCTGCAGCCAGGCGACGCTGATGCGACCGAGCGCGCTTCCCATCGGGCTGGCGTCCCACAGTCCCGGGTTCTGGTCGATCGCGTCCGTGAGCCACGCCGCTCCGAGCGCGGCCGGCGTCACGCCGCCGATGACGTAGTGGAAGAACCGCGGGCCACTCGAGGCGACGCTGGCCGGGAGCCCGTCGTCGAGCAGCTCCCGGACCGCCGCAAGCGCACCGACACCCTCCTCCGGAAGCGAGGCCTCGAACGCATCCGCGAACGCCTCGGCCTTCTCGTCACGCAGCGGGCGGTCGTCGAGCGACTTGATGTACGTGCGGGCCTCCCCCACCACGAGCTCCAAGACGTCGTCGATCTCCTGCCGCGTTGGTGCCCCCATCGCTCCTCCCTCCCGTTACAGGTTCCCGCGCTCCGCCTGCTCGCGCTCGATGGCCACGAACAGCTCCTTGAAGTTCCCCAGGCCGAATCCCTGGGAGCCGTGCCGCTCGATGACCTCGTAGAAGACCGTGGGCCGGTCCTGCACGATCTTGGTGAAGATCTGGAGCAGGTACCCCTCGTCGTCGCGGTCGGCCAGGATGCCCAGCCGCTCGATGTCCGAATAATCCTCATCGATCTCGCCGACCCGGTCGCGAAGGTCCTCGTAGTACGTCTTGGGGACGCGGATGAACCGCTGTCCGCGGGTGCGGAGGGCATCGACCGCGGTGACGATGTCGTCGGTGGCCATGGCGATGTGCTGCACCCCCGGCGACCGGTAGAAATCGAGGTACTCCTCGATCTGCGACTTCTTCTTCCCCTCCGCGGGTTCGTTGATCGGGAACTTCACCCTCCCCTTCCCGTCCCACATGACCTTCGACATCAGCGCCGTGTAGTCGGTGGAGATCTGGTCGTCGCGGAAGTGCACGAGCTGAGCGAACCCCAAGATGCGAGCATAGAACTCGACCATCTGGTTCATCTGCCCGAGCTCGACGTTGCACACCACGTGATCGATGGCCTTCAGCCCCACCGGCGGGCCGTCGTCGGGGATGGCCTCCTCGGCGCGGAACCCCGGCAGGAAGGGACCGGAGTAGTTCTCGCGCTCGATGAACGAGTGCAGCGTCTCCCCGTACGCCTTGATGGATGCCCGGACGACCTTCCCGTGCTCGTCCTCGCTGACGGTTGGCTCGAGCACGCTCTCGGCCCCTCGCTTGGTGGTCTGCTCCCAGGCGTCGGCGGCGTCGGGGACCCGAAGAGCGACGTCACGGACCCCGTCGCCGTGGTCGAAGGCGTGCCTGGCCACGGGGCTCTCCGGCCCCATCGCGCCCGTGAAGACGTAGCGGATGTCCCCCTGCTCGCACAGCCACGAGGTCCGGTCACGGACCTTGGTCTCGGGTCCGGAGTACGCCGTGACCGTGAACCCCATGACCTTGGAGTAGTAGAACGCGGCCTGGCGGGCGTTCCCCACCCAGAACTCGACGTGGTCGATGCCCATCAGGGGAAGGAAGTCATCGTCACCCATGTTCGCTCACCTCCTGCGTCGCTTCATCCTATGCGTCCCGGCCCGATCACGGCTCCTTGCGTGCGTAGGCGACCGCTCCTTCCAGGGACATGGCCTCCCCCTCGGCATGGAACCGGTCGAAATCCTCCGCCGACAGGGCGCCCCGCACGACCCCCGCCCACTGCGGATAAAGCTCGTCGAAGTTGGTCACCAGCCGCTGTCCGGCCTGGGTCTGGACCTGGACGGCGGCGCCGTGCAGGCGGGTGGCCCGCTCGTGATCGCCGCGGCTGCCCTCGAGCAAGGCGAAGTCGTTCAGGACCAGGGCGATGCCGGTGACGTCGCCTGCCGCGGCGAAGAGCTCGAGCGACTCCGTGAGGGCGCTCCTCGCCTCCTCGAACCGCCCAAGGAACGTGGCGGCGATGCCCACCCCGTGGAGGGCCCATCCCAGGCCGAACCGGTCGTCGAGCTCCCGGAACAGGTCGACCGCCTCCCGGGCGGCGGGCATGGACTGCTCCCACTGGGTCGTCACCGTGTACGTGTTCGAAACGGCCCAGGCCACCTTGGCGATCCCCCGACGATCGTCCACCTCCCGGTAGATGTCCAGCGCCTCCTGGAACAGCTCGCGCCCACGCTCCAGGTCCTGGCGGGGCGGTGGAGGCACCGTGAACAGGAACGACAGGTTGTACAGCGCCTCGGCGATGGCACCCCGGTCGTCGAGGGTGCGGCGGAGCTCGAGGCATCGCTCGTAGTAGCTCTGGGCGCGGTCCCAGTCCGCCATCCAGTAGTGGATGCCGCCGGCGCCCTCGAGGGCGATGGCCAGCGCCTCCGGGTACCGCTCAGCGGCGGGGTGCCCGATCACCGTGCGCAGTCTCTCCGACGCCTCCAGGAGGTATCCGCGCATCTGCCAGAAGCGCCACAGGGATCCTGCCAGCTCCAACGCGATGTCGATCTCCCCGGCGCGGAGGCTCCACTCCAGCGCTCCCCGGAGGTTGTCGTGCTCGGCCCCACACCTGTCCAGCAGCTCGGCCTGGCGGGGGCCCATGAGCTCGGGGATGATGGTCCGCGTCATCTCCAGGAAGTAGCGAGCGTGGCGGCGATGCCCACCCCGTGGAGGGCCCATCCC
>DASQUI010000010.1:0-2558 GCA_035641375.1 Actinomycetota bacterium | reverse complement strand
CCGCCAGTCGACGCGGGCGGTGATCCCGGCATTGCTGTCGCAGCTGTACGACGATGCCATCTCGGAGCTGCACGTGGGCTCCACGTCGCCGACGCGCGACTTCACGTACGTAACCGACACCGTCGGTGGGTTCCTGGCGGTGGCCGCGTCCGATCGTGCAGTCGGGGAGATCGTGAACGTCGGATCCGGCCGGGAGATCTCCGTGGCCGATCTCATCGAACTGCTGTTCACGATCACCGGCATCCGCAAGGACCTCATCACCGACGAGCAGCGCATCCGCCCCAAGGACAGCGAGGTGCACCGACTCCTGTGCGACAACACGCGCGTCCGCGAGTGGACGGGATGGTCGCCGGGCGTGCCGCTGGAGGATGGGCTGGGCGACACCGCCGGATGGGTCCGCGAGAACCCGGGCACGCTGCACACCCGGACGTACCACGTCTGACACATGAGGGAGTACTCGCCGCCACCGGGCAGCATCCCCACGCTCCCCGTCCCCGACCTGTCCGCGGTCCGCCGCGCGCACCTGATCGGCATCGGCGGCGCGGGAATGAGCGGCATCACCCGCCTGCTGCTCGACCGGGGCATCGCTATCAGCGGCTCCGACCTCAAGGATGGGCCGGGCGTGGCCGCCCTGCGCGATGCCGGCGCCACCGTGACGATCGGCCACGACGCGGCATCCCTCGGTGATCCCGACGTCGTGATCATCTCCACGGCGATCCCGGCCGGCAACCCAGAGCTTCGAGCCGCCGCCGAGCGGGGCATCCCCGTCCTGGTGCGGGCCCAGGTGCTGGCGGCGCTCATGCGCGAGCACCGGTCCATCGCCGTGGCCGGCACCCACGGGAAGACCACCACGACGTCGATGATCGCCGTGGTTCTCGAGCACGCCGGGATGGATCCCACGTACGTGGTCGGCGGCGAGCTCAACGAGAGCGGCAGCAACGCCAGGTCGGGAACGGGGCCGCTCTTCGTGGCCGAGGCCGATGAGTCCGACGGCTCGTTCCTCCTGCTGCGGCCGGAGATCGCGGTGGTCACCAACGTGGAGGCGGACCATCTGGACTTCTTCGTCGACCTGGTGGACGTGGAAGCGTCCTTCGTGACCTTCTGCCGGGGGGCGGAACGGCTGATCGCCTGCGGCGACGACCCCGGTGTCCGCCGCGTTCTCAACGCCGCCGGCGTGGATGCCACTCGGTACGGCGAAGGAGAGGAGAACGACGTCCGTGTCGAGATCCTGGACGACGGACCGGCCGCGCGGGGGACCATCATTATCGCCGGGACACGGGTGGACATCGCCCTGCGGCTGCCGGGCCGCCACTACGTGATGAACGCCGCCGCGGCGATCGCCGTTGCCGCCGCGGTCGGGGTGGATCCGGCCGCCGCCGCCGTCGCGCTGGAGGGCTTCACCGGGGTGCGACGCCGCTTCGAGACGGTGGGGGAGTCAGACGGGATCCGCTTCATCGACGATTACGCCCACCATCCGACCGAGATCGCCGCCACCCTCCAGGGAGCTCGCGGGCTCCTGTCGCCGGCCGACGGTCACCACCGGCTGGTGGCAGTGTTCCAGCCCCACCGTTACACGCGTACGGCGGTGATGTTCCGGGCGCTGGGCGCCAGCCTGGCCGCGGCCGACGTCGTGGTGGTGACCGACGTCTACGGGGCCGGAGAGACGCCGGATCCGGGCGTGACGGGGAAGCTCGTGCTCGACGCGCTCGCCGACGCGGCGCCGGGGAAGCGGATCGTGTACCTGCCGAGCCGCGCCGACGTCGCGCCGTTCCTGGCTCACGAGGTTCGGCGCGGCGATCTGGTCCTCACGCTCGGCGCCGGCGACGTGACGATGGTGGCCGCCGAGACGCTGGCCCGCGTGATGGAGAACGCCGGTGGATGAGGCAACCCGCGTCGAGGACGCGGCGGCGCTCCTCGAACGCGCTGTCGGGTCGCGCCTGCGCCGCGCCTTCCCGCTGGCCCCGCTGACGTCGTTCCGGTTGGGAGGCCCGGCCGCGCTGTACCTCGAGGTGACATCCCCGGCCGACCTGGCCGCGGTGGCCGAGGCGGTGACGGCTACGGCCGTTCCCATGGTCGTTATCGGCAAGGGATCGAACCTGCTGGTGTCCGACGACGGCTTCCCCGGCCTCGTCGTTCGGCTGGGACGGGCGTACCGGTGGGCGGCCCGAGACGGCACCGCGCTGACCGCTGGCGGCGCCATGCCGTTGCCAGCACTGGCCGGGGTGGCCCTGGCCCATGAGCTCGCCGGCCTGGAGTTCGGCGTGGCTATCCCGGCATCGCTGGGCGGCTCGGTGCGGATGAACGCCGGTGCGCACGGACATTCGCTGGACGAGGTCCTCGAGCACATCGAGATCTTCACACTGGCCGAGGCCACCACGAGATGGATCCCCGCGAGCGAGGCCGGGTTCGCGTACCGAACCTCGTTGCTGCCGGACGGCGGGATTGTCACCGCCGCCCGGGTCGGCCTTCGCCCCGGTGATCCCACGACGATCCGCGAGCTGATGGATGAGGCCCGGGAGTGGCGGCGCCGGACGCAGCCCCTGGCCGAGCCCAACTGT
>DASQUI010000009.1:0-6561 GCA_035641375.1 Actinomycetota bacterium | reverse complement strand
GTCGAGGGCCCGTCCGGCCTCGGCCAGGGCCTGGATGGCGAGCCCGTTCCACGCCGCGATGACCTTGTCGTCGGTGGCCGGATGGGGCCGCCCCCCGTGGGCCTCTACCAGCCGCGACCGCGTCTCCAGGTACCCCTCGGTGGCCGCCCGGTCCTGGTGGAAGGCGAGCTCGTCGCCGATGTCCGCCCACGCATCGAGCAGGACGACGGCCGGCTCGGTTCCCGACTCACCGCCCCAGTTGCCCTCGGGGCTTCCCCCGAACCGCCGGGCCGCCTCCTCCCCGGCGACGTCGACGAGCTCAGGCCACGTCCACGCGTAGAACTTTCCCTCGACACCCTCCGAGTCCGCGTCCTGCGACGAGAACAACCCGCCGTCGGCATGACGCAGGTCGTTGAGGACGTAGTCGAGCGTCGTGGCGCACACCTCTCGATACCGTGCCGCCCCGGTGACTTGGTACGCGTGCAGGTAGGCCCGGGCCAGCAGAGCGTTGTCGTACAGCATCTTCTCGAAGTGCGGCACCCGCCACTCGCGATCCGTCGAGTAGCGGTGGAAGCCGCCCCCGATCTGGTCGTGCATCCCGCCCGCGGACATGCGATCCAGCGTCCGGGTTGCCATGGCAAGCGCTCCGTCGTCGCCTCGCCGGTGTCGGCGCAGCAGGAACTCGATGGTCATCGGTTGGGGGAACTTGGGGGCGGCGCCGAACCCGCCCCACTCCTCGTCGAAGGACGCGGCCAGGCCGGTGACCGCGTCGCGCAACGTCTGCTCGGTCAGCGGCTCCGGCGAAGGCGCGAGGCGCCGGGAGATCGCCGCGGTGACGCGTTCGCCCTGCTCGAGGAGCTTCTCGCGTTCGTTGCGCCACGCCTGGGCCACCGCGGTCAGGACCTTTCGGAACGAAGGGATCCCGTGACGATCCTCGGGGGGGAAGTACGTGCCGGCGAAGAACGGCCGGCCATCCGGCCCCAGGAAGACCGTCATCGGCCAGCCGCCGTGGCCGGTCATGGCCTGCACGGCGTCCATGTAGATGGCGTCGACGTCGGGTCGCTCCTCTCGGTCGACCTTCACGCTCACGAAGTGCTCGTTCATGAGGCGGGCCGTTTCCTCGTCCTCGAAGGACTCGCGCTCCATGACGTGACACCAGTGGCACGCGGCGTAGCCGACCGACAGCAGGATGGGCCGGTCCTCGTCCCGGGCTCGGCGCAGCGCCTCCTCCCCCCACTCGTACCAGTCCACCGGGTTGTCGGCGTGTTGGAGGAGATAGGGGCTGGTGGCGTCCTTCAGGCGGTTCGCCATCGGGGTCACTCTACCCATGTTGCGGCGCCGCGCTCCGCTCACGCAGACTGTCGTCACGAGGCGGGAGGTGTTCATGGATGAGGACCGGTTCCACGACGCGATCCTGACGCTGCAGGCCCTGGCCCAGGAGCAGAAGGCGCCGGCTGCGTGGCGGAGTCTGGGCGAGACGACGGTGGAGGATTTCTGGCGGGCCTGGCCCGAGATCCGGGGCTGGGGGCAATGGCTGTGGCAGCTGGTCGACGCGGAGCGCGCCGAGCATGCCGAGCCGGACGATCGGGCCGACGTCGACACCGGGGAGGCCGGATAGGGCGTGCCGACGATCGCGCCGGTCGCCCGGCGGCGATCACGAAGCGAACTCCCGTGGCACGCCCTGGCGAACACCGTGATGGTTTCGCCGGTACGCCCCGACACCGTGGCCTCGAAGCGGTCGCCGCTCAGCGCCGGCTAGCGGCGGCGCTCCCCAGGAGCCATCCAGGGTGAATCCCACCCTCGGTCGATCTGATCGACCATGGTGCCGGGCTCCACGACGGCGTCGATGGCGCCGAGGGTCTCGTCGTCGAGGCGGACGTCGGCCCCGGCCAGGAGGTCGTCGAGCTGGGCTGGGGTCTTGGGTCCGATGATCGTCGATGTGACTGCGGGGTGGGCCAGGGTGAACGCCACGGAGAGGTGGGTCAGCGAGAGGCCGGCCTTCTCGGCGACGACGCCGAGCTGATCCACGACGTCGAACTTCCGCTGCGTCCCGGGCCTCGACAGGTCGAACCGCCGCCCGACCCGTCCGCCGCGCTCCCGGGCCCACAACGCCCGTGTCCCCGCCGGC
Source organism: Actinomycetota bacterium (assembly GCA_035641375.1). Taxonomy (GTDB): domain Bacteria; phylum Actinomycetota; class UBA4738; order UBA4738; family CALAEC01; genus DASQUI01. The sequence continues at coordinate 4,454 of DASQUI010000009.1, read as the reverse complement.
GGCTCCTCGCCGCGCCGGTACTTCCCGGTCAGCCAGCCTCCGGCCAGTGGGCTCCACACGATGGCGCCCATCCCGTAGCGGCGCGTCACGGGGAACACCTCCTGCTCCACGTGGCGCACCAGAATCGAGTACGGCGCCTGCTCGCAGACGAACCGGGCCAGCCCCCGGCGCTCGCTGGCCCAGTGCGCCTCGAGCAGCTGCCAGCCGCTGAACGTCGACGTCCCCACGTACCGGACCTTCCCCTGGCGGACGAGGTCGGTGAGGGCCTCCAGTGTCTCCTCGATGTGGGTGTGGTGGTCCGGCCGGTGGACCTGGTACAGGTCGATGTGGTCGGTGCCGAGGCGCCGCAGGCTGTTGTCGACCTCGCGCATGATCCACAGCCGGGACAGCCCGCGCTGGTTGGGATGCGACCCCATCTCGCCGAAGACCTTGGTGGCCAGGACGACGTCGTCTCGGCGTCCCCGGAGGGCCCGTCCGAGGATCTCCTCGGAGATGCCCTCCGAGTACACGTCGGCGGTGTCGACGAAGTTGATGCCGGCATCGAGGGCGGCGTGGACGAGACGGATGCACTCCTGCTCGTCCGCCGTGCCCCACGGGCCGAGCATCATCGTGCCCAGGCAGTGCGCACTCACCCGGACGCCGGTGCGGCCGAGGACGCGGTACTCCATCAGTGCCCGGCCGGTGTTTCCCCGTTCCCGTCGGGCAGCACACCGGGGCCGCCGTACTCGACGGGGAGCTCCTCCGGCCACCGGCGCCGCTGCCCGGCGGCCAGCTTCTCCATGAGCGCCACGGCCTTGGGGTCCTCGGTGGCCGGACGCTGTTCGATGATGCCGTCGGCCAGCGCCCGGGCCCAGATGTCCGCCCCGAGCTCCGAGCGGATCACGGTGAGGGTCCAGCCGTCGCTCTGGCCCAGCCCGCCGAAGGAGATGTCGGCATGCTCGGCAGCGAAATCGGGGCACTTCAGGCAGCCGGGCCGGGTGAAGGCGTGGGCCTCCTTGAGCGAGTACGTGTGCTCCTCGCCGTCCTTGGTGTAGACGAGCAGCTTCCCCTTGATGTTGACCCGGGCGACGTCGTCGAGCTCCAGGCCGAGCCGGTTCTGGATGATCTCGTTGTTGAGGCCCTCGTACGTGAACGTCTTGGAGCACAGGAGGCCGAGCGTCCAGGCGATCTTGCGACGGTACTTGTTGAGGCGCGTCGCCTCGAGCTTCCCGGTCACGCTGGCCTGGCACGACATGCCGACCAGCGCCACCTGGGACAGCCCCATCTGCATGGCCATGGTCAGGGCCAGCGGGTTGGCCGAATAGGTGTAGCGCGACCCCGCGGTGGCCAGGACCTCCTCGGCCGTGGTCACCACCGTCGGCTCGGCATCCCAGGGGCGCTCGTCGGAGAGCTTCGAGGTGAGGGCGCCGTCGATCTCCCCGCGGCGGAGCCCCCAGATCAGCAGGGCGGAGACGACGCCGCCGTCCTGCCCGTGGGCGAGGCTCTCGGCATCGGTGGCCCGGGCCAGGACGATCTCGCGGTTGACCCCGATGACCTCCTCGGGCAGCCGGGCCCGGCCGAACATGCTCTCCTCGATGGCCGGCTCCCACGCCCGGAACCGCGGGCAGGCCCGCGTGCAGATGTCGCAGCCGCGATCGCCGTGGGTGCACACGTCGACGCCGTTGTCCTCGAGGTGGACGGGAAGGTTGTCCTCGTAGCCGAGGACCTTGGGGGGGCAGACCACCACGCAGGCAGAGCAACCCGTGCACAGCCCCGTGGCCACGACCTCGTGGTACAGGTCCTTCCACTGCGTCTTGTCAGGCTTCTCCGCCACGCGTCGAGTATAGGGGAGGGAGGTATCGGGACCGCCGGGCCCGAACCGCCCCCCGTCCTCCGCCGAATGACCTGGTGAGAGCGTTCGAGCACCCGAGGAGGGATGAGCGATGCGCGGATGGCACGTCGTCCTGGCCCTGGCGCTCCTCACCGCCGCGGCCTGCGCCGGCCGGGGTGACGTCGAAGGAGAGGCCGATGGAGAGGCCGGGGGGACGCTCCAGGTCGCCGGGGAGGAGGCCAACGACCACGGCACCGTGGACGTCACCGGTCGGGCCGAGGTGGAGATGGAGCTCGACGACTTCTACTTCGAGCCGACGGTGCTCTCCGGTCAGGCCGGCCAGACCCTCACCGTCAAGATGTTCAACGAGGGGGACCAGGCCCACACGTTCACGATCGGATCGATCGGCGTGGACGTCGAGGTCCCGCCGGGGGGTGAGGCCGAGGCAGAGGTCACCATCCCCAAGGCCGGCGCCCTCCTGTACCTGTGCCGGTTCCACGCCGCCCAGGGGATGCGGGGAGGGCTGTCGGCGGGGGGCGACCTGAAGGCCTCCGGCGAGGCCGGCGTGGACCTCGACAACGGGGGTGGGGGCGACACCGGCGACGACCCGTACGGGTAGGAACGAGTGCAGCGAAAGGGCGGATAACCTCGTGCTCTGGGAGCGAGGGGCTCCCGGGATGGGCCGGAGGTCAGACCGAGAAGGATTCCCCGCACGCGCACTCGTGCACCGCGTGGGGGTTGTTCATACGGAAGCCGCCGCCGAGCATGGCGTCGACGAACTCGAGCGTGGAGCCCTCGATGATGGGAGCGCTGCGCGGGTCGACGAGGAGCCGGATCCCGTGGGACTCGATGACGTGGTCCTGCTCCTCCCATCCGTCCTCGAACGAGAGCTTGTACTCGAAGCCGGAGCAGCCCCCTGCGGTCACTCGGACGCGCAGGTTCGTCTCCGCGTGGCCCTCGCGCTCGGCCAGCTGACGGGCCTTCTGGGCGGCCGTGGCCGTGGTCTGCAGGATCTCGGTCTTGGTATCCATCTCCCCTCGATGATACAAGGCATCTCGTGGATCTGGACCTGGAGGGGCGGCCCGCCCTCGTCGCCGCGGCCAGCCGGGGCCTGGGGCGGGGGTGCGCCCTTGCGCTTGCTGCCGAGGGGGCTCGGGTGGCCATCTCCGCTCGCGACCCGAAGGCCCTCGAAGCGGCTCGGGCAGAGATCGAGGAGGCCACCGGGGTGCCCGTGGCGGCCGTGGCCGTCGACGTGGCCGCCGAGCCGCAACGGTTCATCGAGGAGGGAGCCGCCGCGGTGGGCGGCTGCGAGATCCTGGTGCCGAATGCCGGCGGCCCCCGGATGGGCCGCTTCGACGAGCTGTCCGACGACGATTTCCGGGCCGCCCTGGAGCTGAACTTCTTTTCCACCGTGCGGATGACCCGGGCGGCCCTTCCGATGATGCGCCAGGCAGGGTACGGGCGGATCGTGATCGTCGGCTCCAGCTCGATCAAGCAGCCCATCCCCAACCTCATCCTGTCCAGCTCGGCGCGGGCCGGCGTGGCCGGGTGGGCCAAGACCATGGCCGTGGAGGTGGCCCGGGAGTCCATCACCGTGAACGTGGTCCTGCCGGGACGCTTCCTGACCGACCGGGTGCGAGAGCTGATCGCCGACGGGGCCCGGCGCTCCGGCCGATCGGAGGAGGAGGAGGCCAGGACGGAGGCGGAGGCCATCCCCGTGGGCCGGTTCGGGGAGCCCCGGGAGATCGGCGACCTGGTGGCCTTCCTGGCCTCGCCCCGGGCCGCCTACATCACCGGCGCCTTCTATCAGGTCGATGGGGGGTTCATCCGCGGGCTCCTGTAGGGGAGGCCTTCGGCGGGGAGTGACGCGAGCCGATACCTACTGGTACCGTGACAGAAGCGTCGCGCCGGGCAGGGAGGGGACCCGTGTTCTTTCGTACCGCCGCCGTATCCATCGCCGTCCTTGCATCGCTGACGGCATCGCCGCTGCCTGCGTCGACGCCTGTCGCACTGCCCGACCAGCGTGGACCGGAGAAGCTCGAGCTCACGCCCGATCGGGTGCCGTACGTGAAGGGAGAGCTGTTGGTCCGGTTCCGGGACGGCGTGTCGAGGTCGGAGCGCGGGGCCGTGCACGATCGCCACGGGGCGAAGCGCAAGGATCGCATCCGCTCCGCCGGCCTGGACGTCGTCGAGCTGCCGAAGGGGGTCTCCGAGCACACGGCGCTGCTCGCGTACGAGCGCGATCCGCTCGTCGCGGACGCCGCCCTGAACCTCCTGCGGCGCCCCCTGGACGTCCCCAACGATCCCAGGTTCCCCGAGCAGTGGGCCCACGTGAACACGGGGCAGGCCCATCCCATCGCCGATCCGCCGCCGTCGTCCGCCGCGGGAAGGGCCGGCGCGGACGTCGATACCGACGCGGCGTGGGACGAGCAGGAGGGGTCGGCGTCGACCGTCATCGTCGTCCTCGATACCGGGGTGGATATCGCCCATCCGGACATCGCCCCGAACCTGTGGGTCAACCCGAACGAGATCCCCGCCGACTCGATCGACAATGACGGCAACGGGTATGTCGACGACGTCCACGGGTGCGACTTCACCGACGACATCTGTTCCTCTCTGATCGATTCGCCGCCCACGAAGAGTG
>DASQUI010000008.1:0-13507 GCA_035641375.1 Actinomycetota bacterium | reverse complement strand
CGAGGTGACCGGCAAGGTCGCCTACCACGGGCAGAACCTCTACGACGAGGAGATCGATCCGGTCCAGGTCCGCAAGCGCATCGGGATGGTCTTCCAGAAGCCCAACCCGTTCCCGAAGTCGATCTACGAAAATGTCGCTTTCGGACCCAGGATCGCCGGCTACCGCGGCAACATGGACGATCTCGTCGAGCGATCGCTGATGCGGGCGGCTCTCTGGGACGAGGTCAAGTCCAAGCTCAAGGACTCGGCGATGGCCCTGTCCGGCGGCCAGCAGCAGCGGCTCTGCATCGCTCGGGCCATCGCCGTCGAACCCGACGTCATCCTCATGGACGAGCCGTGCTCGGCCCTCGACCCGATCGCCACCGCGCGGATCGAGGACCTCATGCAGGACCTCAAGGCTCGGTACAGCATCGTCATCGTCACCCACAACATGCAGCAGGCCGCCCGCGTCTCCGACATGACGGCGTTCCTGACCACAGAAGTCTCCGAGGAGGAGGATCGGCGCACCGGCATCCTGGTCGAGTACTCCCCCACCGAGGAGCTGTTCACGAAGCCCAGGAATCCCCGGACCGAGGCCTACATCACCGGGAGATTCGGCTGATGCCGGAGGAGAGGGGTCTCTGATGGAGGCGCGGAGGCATTTCCACCAGGAGCTCGACGAGCTGGAGTCCAGCGTGCTGACGATGGGCGAGCTGTCGGAGCGCGCGCTGACCCGCGCCCTGGACGTGCTCCAGACGCGAGACGAGGCCGAGGCCGCGTCGATCGTCGCCGACGACGACGAGGTTGACCGGCAATACATCGACATCGAGCAGCGGTGGCTGGAGCTGCTCGCCCTGCAGACGCCGGTGGCCGGCGACCTCCGCCTTCTGTCGGCCATCCTGCATATCAACAACCACCTCGAGCGCATCGGCGACATGGCGGTGAACATCGCCAAGATCTCCATGGCCACGCGGAACCTCCCGACCAACGCAACGATCCTGACCCACCTGCGGGAGATGGGCGACGTCGTCCGCCCGATGATCCGCACCGCCCTCGACGCGTTCGGCCACCGGGAGCTGGCCCTGGCCCGGCAGCTGCCTTCCATGGACGACCCCGTCGACCGCCTGAACCGCGAGATGTACCGGGAGGTTGCGGCGTGCGCCGGCGACCAGGTCCTCCTGGAGTGGGCGGTCCGGATGATGGTGGTGTCTCGCCAGCTCGAGCGGGTCGGCGACCACGCCGTCGACATCGGCGAGCAGGTCGCCTTCCTGCTCACCGGGCAGTTCGAGGAGTTCTCGGAAGAGACCGAGGCGGATGCCTGACGCCCGGATCCTCATCGTCGAGGACGAAGCGTCACTCGCAGACACCCTTCGCTACAACCTGGAGCGTGAAGGATTCGCGGTCACGGTCGCTCCGGATGGACGCCGGGGGCTGGAGCGGTTCGCGCGCGACGGAGCCGACCTCATCGTCCTCGACCTCATGCTTCCCGAGATGTCGGGGCTCGACGTCTGCAAGCAGGTCCGCGCCACCTCGGAGGTTCCCATCATCATGGTCACGGCCAAGGACTCGGAGGCCGACACGGTGGCCGGGCTCGAGCTGGGCGCGGACGACTACGTCACCAAGCCGTTCTCTGTGCGCGAGCTGATCTCTCGCATCCGGGCCAACCTCCGCCGGGCCGGCACGGCCGCCCCGGCCGGCAACACCGAGAACGTCCTGCACGGCGGCCCGGTGCAGATGGACGTCGGGCGGCACGAAGTACGTGTGAACGGAGAGGAGGCCGCGTTCCCGCCCCGGGAGTTCAAGCTGCTGGAGACGTTCCTCCGCCGCAAGGGGCGGCTCCTGACCAGGGACTTCCTCATCGACACCGTGTGGGGCTCCGACTACTACGGGGACACCAAGACGCTCGACGTCCACGTGAAGCGGATCCGTCAGAAGATCGAGGACGACCCGCACCGACCCGCGTTCCTGGTGACCGTCCGGGGCCTCGGGTACAAGTTCGCCGACTGACGGCGTGCCCGAGCTCCCCGAGGTCGAGCACGAGCGCCGCTTCTTCGCCGAGCATGCCGCCGCGCGGCGGGTCACCGACGTGGTCGTCACCGATGCCGGCATCCTCCGGAACGTCGAGCCCGAGACCCTGCGCTCGGCCCTTCGCGGCCGCCGCTTCGACGACCCCGACCGGCACGGCAAGTGGCTGCTGGCATGGACGGACGGCCCCGTGCTGCTGGTGCATTTCGGCATGACCGGCACGCTGGAGTGGGGCGAGGACGCATCGGGGCGGCATCCGTGGGATCGCGCCATCGTCGTGCTCGAGGATGGGGAGCTGCGGTACCGGAACGTCCGCAAGCTCGGCGGGCTGTGGCTGGCCCACGACGCCGCCGAAGCCGAAGCCATCCTCGGGCCGCTCGGCCCCGACGCCCTCGACGTGCGCCGGCGGCAGTTCCACGACCTGCTGTCCCGCCGCCGCGGGCAGATCAAGCCGGTGTTCCTGGGCCAGCGGCTCGTCGCCGGCGTCGGCAACCTGCTCGCCGACGAGGCGCTCTGGCAGGCTCGGATCCACCCCTCGCGCCGGATCGAGACCCTCAGCGACACCGATCGGGACCGGCTGTACGACGCCATGAAGGCGGTCGTGCGCGAAGCGGTCCGGCGCCGGGACTACGTGCGGCAGAAGCGGCGCTGGCTCGTCTCGGTCCGCGGCACGCCCGATGCGGCCTGCCCCCGCTGCGGCACCCCGCTGGTTCGAAGCGTCGTCGGCGGCCGGACCACGTACCACTGCCCATCTTGCCAGCGCTGAGTACACTCGCCGCGGTGGACATCCGCACCGCGATCGTCGTCGGCGGCGTCGCCGTGGCGCTCATCGTCATCCTGGCGGCCTGGCTCTGGTCGCGCCGCGTGGCCGGCGAAGCGGCCGCGCTCGTCAAGTCAACGACCGCCTCGCTGCATCGCCAGATCGAGGCCGCCCGTGAGGATCGGCGTCGTCGTGACGCAATCCTCTCGGCCATGACCGATGGCCTGGTCGTCGTCGACGACGGAGCCGTCGCCTACGCGAACCCCGCGGCGCGGCAGCTCCTGGGGAGCGTCCCCGACACGTCCGCGAGGTTCACGCCGGCTCGCCTGCGTCAGCTCGTCGACGAGGCGGCGGGCACCCGCCGCCCGCACGAGGCCGACGTGCAGACCGGCGCGACCGGCGTCCGCCTGCGGGCCTCCGCCGTCCCGCTGCCGGAGGATGACCGCGTGCTCCTCGTCCTCCGCGACGTCACCGAATCGCGCCGGATCGAGTCGATGCGCCGCGACTTCGTGGCCAACGCCTCGCACGAGCTCAAGACCCCCACCGCCGCCATCCAGGCCGGCGCGGAGACGCTGCGCCAAGCCGTGGCCGACGACCCCGCCGCGGCCGACCGGTTCGCCGAGCAGCTCGAGTGGGACGCCATCCGGCTGTCTCGGCTGGTGTCCGATCTGCTGGACCTCTCACGCCTCGAGTCGCAGGAGACCGCTCCCGCCGAACCCGTGCGACTCGACCGCGTGGCCGAGGAGGAAGTGGCCCGTGTGCGCGGGCGGGCCGACGAGTCCGGCATCGGCCTCGGGGTGCGCACCGCCGCGACGGCGGTGACCGGCTCCGCCAAAGACCTTGCGCTGGTGGTGCACAACCTCCTCGACAACGCCGTGCGGTACACGCCGCGGGGCGGGCGCGTGGACGTGGACGTCGACGCGACGGACGGTGAGGCCGTCCTGACTGTGCGGGACACGGGGGTCGGGATCCCTCGGCGGGACCTGCCCCGGATCTTCGAGCGCTTCTACCGCGTGGACGCGGCCCGGTCGCGAGCCACCGGAGGCACCGGACTGGGCCTGTCGATCGCCCGGCACGTCGCCGAGCAGCACGGCGGCCGGATCGAGGCCGAGAGCGAGCTGGGCCGGGGCACGACGTTCACCGTTCGGATCCCGCTGGTCAGCGCGTGAGATCGCGGCGGCCGAACCGCCACACGGCCAGCGCTCCGGCGACCACGGCCACCGCGGCCAGGACCAGGAGATCGGGGACGAACGGCTCCCCCTTCAGGATGTCGGCCGGGCGGAAGTAGTGGAACGGCGAGACGAACCTGGCGCCATCGATCTCGTCGAACAGCAACGCCATGAAGTTCACGAAGAACGCCGTCACCACCACGCCGATGGTGATCCCGGTGGCCCGACCCCGGAGGCTCGACCGGGAGGAGATCAGCAGCGCCACCATGGCGAACGCGGCGAACAGCACCCACGAGCCGGCGAAGGCCAGCAGGAGGTCGGGGACGGGGATCTCGTCCACTCGCTCGACGATGGCTCGGGCGATCAGGACACCGAGGAAGCCGCCGGCGTGCACCACGGTGACCACGATGAGGGAGGCCACCGCCTTCCCCAGCAGAAACGCGGTCCGGCTGATCGGACGCGACAGGACCAGGTCGATGGTGCCGCGCTCCAACTCGGTGGCCACGGCGCCGGCAGCGATCATGATCGCCCCCGAGGTCAGCAGCGACAGGACGATGGGATGCAGCATCCCGGCCACCAGCCATCCCTGCGGAGAGAAGAAATCCGCCGACCCGCCCAGGAACGCCTCGATTGCCCGGGGCGGCTCCTCGAAGAAGCTGGGGACGCCTTCGGGGCCCCGGGAGAAGTCCTCCAGGAACGACGCCGAGGACAACAGGGTCAGGAAGAAGAACGCCGCCGCTCCGAGCGCGACGATGACCGTGGGCCGGGCCACCTGACGCAGGGACTGACGGAGGACGGCCCCGCTCATGGTCGGGGCCCCCGCGAATCGCAGCGAGCGAAGCGAGTGGGATTCGTGGGGTGACTCATCGTTCCCCGTAGACGTCGAAGAACGCCTCGGTGAGCCGCTCCGGCTCGGACAGGAACTCCTTGACCGGAAGGGCGGCCAAGCGCTGGATCAGCGGCCCCATGTCGCCCTGGAAATCGAAGTACGCGGCGCGGTCCTCAAGACGGAGGTCGCGGATGCCCTCCAGATCGAGGGCTCCGTCGGGCAGCGGCCCGTCGAGGTGCAGCGTGCAGTGCCGAAGCCGCTCCCCGGTCAGGTCGCGGGTCGGCCCGGTCTTGACGACCTCGCCCCGCTTCAGCACGCTGACGCGGTCCGTGGCCAGCTCCACCTCCGACAGGATGTGCGAGGAGAGGAACAGCGTTCCGCCCGCGGCCCGGTGCTCCACGAGCAGGTTCACGAACCGGTCCTTCATCACGGGGTCGAGGCCCTCGGTGGGCTCGTCCAGGACGACCAGGGGCGGGCGATGCTGGAACGCCTGGACGATGCCTACCTTCTGCTTCATCCCCCGCGAGTAGAAGCGGATCTGCCGGTCGAGATCGCGGTCCGAGAGATCGAACCGTTCGCACAGCTCGTCGCGGCGCAACGAGGAGCGCGGCTGCAGGCGAGCCAGATAGTCGAGCACCTCCCGCCCGGTGAGGTTGGGCCACATCCCGAACTCGCCGGGCAGATACCCGACGTCGCTCAGGACCCCGGGCAGGGCGTCGGGGATATCCCGCCCGAGGACTCGCATCCGTCCCTCCGTCGGCTGGACCAGCCCCAGCAGGCAGCGGATCGTCGTCGTCTTCCCGGACCCGTTCGGCCCCAGGTATCCGAACGACTCGCCTTCCTCGACCTCGACGGAAACGCCGCGGACGGCCTCGACACGTCCGTACCGCTTGACGAGGCCCTCGATCTCGACGACCGGTGCCACGCCCCGACGATACAGCGGTCGACGTGAGCGATGCGCGTCTGCCAGGATGACCGACCATGGCCACCCAGGTGGAGACCTGTTACCGCCACACCGACCGGGAGACCCGCGTTCACTGCACGCGGTGCAATCGACCGATCTGCCCCGACTGCATGGAGCCGGCGCCGGTCGGCCACCACTGCCCGACGTGCATCGCCGAGCCTCGGCGGTCGGTGCGCCGCGTTCGCCGCGTGCGGATCGGCGGCGTCGTTCCGGTGCTGCTCGGCGTCAATATCGCGGCGTTCGCCGTCGAGCTCCTCCTGCGGGCCACCACCGAGCTGTCCCTGATCTCGGCAGGGGCGATGGTACCCGCGCTGATCGCCGAGGGCGAGTACTGGCGGCTGATGACCTCGATCTTCCTGCACTTCGGCTTCCTGCACCTGGCGCTCAACATGTTCGGGCTTTACCTGTTCGGGACGTGGCTGGAGCAGGCGCTGGGCTCGGTGCGGTTCGCCGCCGTGTACCTCGTCACCGGGTTCTGGGGCAGCGTCGTTTCCTTCACCCTCGGCGGCCCGGTGCGCTTCGCCGCCGGGGCATCCGGCGCCGTGTTCGGGCTGCTCGGGGCGTGGCTCGCCTACAACTGGCGGCGGCGACGGCTCTCGGTGGCCCAGGGGAACATCCGCATCGCCCTGATCCTGATCGTGATCAACCTCGTGTTCGGAGTGGTCCGGCCCGGCATCGACAACTTCGCCCACCTGGGCGGACTCGCCGCGGGGCTGATCGCCGGGTTCCTCGCCGAGGGTGTCGGCCGGCGGCGGGTTCGGACGATGGTCACGGTGGCCGGCCTCACGCTCCTGGCGCTGGGCGGCGTCGCCCTCACCGTGGTCCGCGTCGGTCAGCTCGTTGCCGCATAGCCCACTGAACTAGTGGGCGTTCCGCGATCCTCAGCCGGGGCGGAAGGGCGGCAGCCCGTCCCCTTCGTGGGAGACGGGGCCGAGCCCCAGGGTGGCGGCCACGCGGTTCCAGCCCTGGCGATCCCACGACTCGGCGACATCGACGACCGTCCCGTCCTCGACGGCGAACACCGTGGGGACGGTCCTGATCCCGTACGCGTTGGAGACCTCGTACGGCGGGGCTTCGGAGAGGGAGGGGAACGACGTGTCGAACTCCCGGCCGAACTCCTCGATCCGCTCCGGGGGGTCCTGAGCGACGGCGACGAACCGGTCGGCGGCATCGGCCAGCCGCTCGGCCACCGGAGCGACGACCTGACACGTCGGGCAGGTCACCTTGTAGAAGAGGACGGCGACCGTGCCGGTTCCCACGGTGGCGCCGGGGATCGCCGGGGCCGCGGAGCCCGGAGACACGGGGGTCATGTCTCGACCCTACCATCGGCCGGCGGAACCGCTCCGGTCAGGTCGGGTCGCCGATCCCGTACACCGCGCCCCCGCGCGAACCGACGTAGATCATCCCCTTCCACACGGCCGGCGTGGACTCGATGCAGCCCTCCAGCTTCACCTTCCACAGCGAACCGCTCGGCTTCACCGTCGGGTCGGAGACGTCGTACGCGCGCAGATACCCGGAGCAGTCCCCCACGATGAGGACGTCGTCGACGATGACCGGCGACGTCCACGTCGGCGGCGGGAGCGTCATCTGCCACTGCTTCTTCCCGGTGTCGCGGTCCACCGAGAGCAGGCGACCGGTGTTGGTCGTCAGGAAGACGGTGTCCTCGTGCAGCCCGGGGGTGGCCCACGCCCCGCCGATCCCGCCGCGACCGGAGATCGGACGTTTCCACACCACCGGCCGCTTCGGCTTCCGAGGGTTCAGCTTCATGAGCTGTCCCGCTTGCGCACCCCGGCTGTTGAACCGCTCCAGCTCCGAGGCCACGTAGAGGAAGCCTTCTTCGTCGATGACCACAGACGCGTCGGTGTCCTCACCCGTCCAGTAGCGGAAGACCCGCTTGAAGCGCTTCCCCCCCTTCAGGACGTTGGAGATGTCCCAGCCCTGCACGAGGCCGCCGGAGTTGGCGAAGTACACGACGCCCTTGTGGAACGCCACGGAGTTCTCGATCGAGACCTCCTGATCCCCGAGGTCGGCGAAGAGCTGATCGTCGTAACCGGGGAACATGGCCCGCACCTGCGGGTCGACCGTGGCCTTGCCGTCCGCACCGAGCTTGCGGTTGAGCTTGACCACGTAGAACCAGGAGTTCTCTCCGCCCTCCAGCAGATAGTCATCGATGATCAGGCCGGAACTATCCCAGTCGTCGTTCCACACCTGGTTCGGGGCGGAATCGGCGCTCAGTCGCCACAGCTCCTCCATCTTCTTGCCGCGATCGAGCGCGAGGATCCGATAGAAATTGTCGCGCGACCCCGTGTACAGGAGGGGGAAGCCGTCGGGATCCGTGGTCACGGTCCCCTTGATGATGTCGTCGGTCTGGAACGGCTTCTTGATGTCTTTCCCGGTCTTGCCGTTCACGACGTGCACGGCACCGTCGTAGGCGCCGAACCGGACCTGCGTCTTCCCCTTCCACTCCACGACGTTCGGCTGTCCGGTCCACCCCGTGCCGCACCACACCTTCGTCGCCCCTCGGTCGCTCGACTCCCGGCACAGCCCCCCCGACGTCGGGTACCGCCACAGGATCTTCGGCTCCGTGGGGACCGGCCCCTCCCCGTAGTACGTCCGCGTGGCGTTGCCGCGGAACGTGGTCAGCCCGGCCACCCCGGTGTTGATGGGCTGGGGACCCACCGGCGCGGCAACGGTGGGCGACGGAGGGGAGACGGGGAGCGCGGGGTCGTCGGGGAGCAGGACCCCGGGCCGGCGGTCCCCCGCCACGGGGGTGGCATCGGCCCCACCGAACAGGCCCAGGCGCCACGCGCCCACGCCCGCGGTGAGGACGCCCATCGCCACCAGGAAGGCCCCGAACGAGAGGCGGCTGCGTCGCCGCCGGGCGGACAGCCGTTCAGAACGGTTCGTCACGGGGCCATGCTACGCAACCACTGTCCGCCTCGGCGTGAGCAGCATGGACGACCTGCCTGCTACCATCCCCCCGGTGGACCTAGACCGAGTGGAGGATCTTCGGCGATCCCAGCGGTCGATGGTCATCGTCCGCTGGGTCGGAGCCGCGTTCGCGATGCTTCAGGTCGCCATCTACGACAACGAGCCTTATCCGTCCCGCGCGTACTTCTGGACCGGGCTGGCCCTCGCCGGGTTCCTGGCCCTGGCCAACGACGGCATCTACATCGCCAACCGGCGGGTGACCACGCTCCAGCAGGCCCGCCGACTGGCCGTGGCCGGGATCGCCCTCGACGTCGCCGTGGCCTCCGGATTCGTGTGGCTGTTCACGTTCGACCCGCTCTCGGCGCTGTGGTCCGTGCTGTTCATCCTCCCGCTCGAGGGCGCCATCATGTTCGCCCTCCCCGGAGCGCTGGCCACGTGGGGTTCGTCGGCCGTGGTGTACGTGCTCCGGGAGCTGTGGGGCGCCAGGACGTTCCCGGCGGACTATCCGATCGGCGTCCAGTGGAGCAGCGTGACGTTCCGGATGGGCATCGCCCTGCTCATCGCCATGGTCGCCGGCCTCATGGCCCGGGACCTGGTCAGCCAGCGATCGCAGCTCCGGGACGCCCTCCGCCACGTCCGCCGGGTCGATCGGCTCCGGTCCCGCCTGGTCTCGACGCTGGCCCACGACGTCCGCAATCCACTCACGGCCATCCGCGGCGGGATCAAGACGCTGCTCTCCCACCGGGACCAGCTCACCGAGGCAACCTCCCACGAGCTGCTGACCACGGCGGACAAGCAGGCCGAGCGGCTGGAGCGGCTGGCCGCCGACCTCCTCGACCTGGCCCGACTGGAGCGCGGCCGGCTGGAGCTGGCCTACGAGGACGTGAAGCTCCGCGAAGTGGTCGAGACGGCGCTGACGTTCGCCGACGATGCCCATCGGTACGAGGTCAACATCGACCCATCGCTGGTGGTCCGGGCCGACCCGGGCCGGCTGGAGCAGATCGTGGTGAACCTGGCCTCGAACGCCCTCCGCTACGGGGCGGCGCCGTTCGTGGTCGAGGCCACCCCTGCGAACGGCGCGATCACGCTGTCGATGGTCGATCACGGTCCCGGTGTCTCGCCCGAGGAGGTGGAGCTGCTCTTCGAGCCGTTCCGGGCCGAGCAGCACGCCGGATCCGTGGGGCTGGGGCTGGCCATCGTCAAGGCGCTGGCCGAGGCACACGGCGGCGAGGTCAGCTACCAGCCCAACCGGCCCACCGGGGCACGCTTCCAGGTCCGGCTCCCGGTGGGGGGCGGCCCGGCGGGCACCTGACGGTCACCCGGTCAGCGTGCGCAGGTCGATCTCCTCGTCGCGCAGCCGCCCCGCGTCGGGGGTGGCACCGGCGGCGATCAGCTTGAGAGCGCGCCGGACCTCCCGCCCGCGGTTGACGCCGAACGCGGCGCGGACACGTCCCTCGACCATGAAGAAGGCGACGAAGCTCCGGTCCTCGATCGAGCCGCGTACGACGATCTCGTCCCACTTCTCGGCGAAGCCACCGTACTGCAGGTTCTGGTCGTACTGATCCGACCAGAACCAGTGGGGATCCGTGTACGGCTGGCCGGCCCCGAGCATGTTCCGGGCCACGGCCGCACCGTGCTTTAGCGCGTTATCGAAGTGCTCGACGCGGAGGTGGCGTCCGAACACCGGATGGAAGTGGTTGGCCACGTCCCCGGCGGCGAACACACCGGGGACGCTCGTTCGTCCCAGCTCGTCGACGACCACGCCGTTGTCGGTGGCCACCCCACTCATCTCGGCCGGCTCCACGTTGGGGGCGATGCCGATGCCGACCACGGCGAGGTCGCCCTCCAGCTCCGTTCCGTCGCGCAGCCGAACGACGACGGCGTCGCCGCGCTCCTCGACGGCCTCGACGCCGGTGGGCATCCGGACGTCGACGCCGTTCGCACGGTGGATCTCGGCCACCACCGCCCCCATCTCGTCCCCCAGCACCCGCTGGAGCGGGACGTCGAAGACGTCGATGAGCACGACCTCCGCCCCGCGCTGGCGAGCCGACGCGGCCACCTCCGCGCCGATGAACCCGGCCCCGACGATGAGCAGGCGGCGCCCCGGCTCCAGATGCGGACGGATCCGTTCCGAATCGGTGATCGTTCGCAGGTATGCGATCCGTTCCGATGGCTCAGCCCCGGGCAGGATGCGGGGACGCCCTCCCGTGGCCAGCAGGACGGCGGCGGCCGGGATCCGGTCTCCGTCGCCGAGCGTCACCCCGGGTCCGTCGTCGAGAGCGACGGCCCGCGTCCCCAGCCGGAGGTCTACCCCTTGCTCGCCGTACCAGCCGGCGTCGTGAAGGAGCAGCGCCGGGCGGTCCTGCTCACCCCGGAGGAACTCCTTCGACAGCGGCGGCCGTTCGTAGGGGGGGTCGGGTTCCTCCCCCACCACGACGATGCCGCCATCGTGTCCCTCCTTGCGGAGCGTCTGCACCGCCGAGCCGGCGGTCACCCCGGCGCCGACGATGACGATGGGATCGGCCACGTCATCGAGCTTACTCTGCCCACCCATTCGGGTTTGCGGCTCGCTTGCTCCGCACGGTGGAATGGCTGCATGGAAACGGTGCGCATCGGTGCCGAGCCGCTCTCGTTCGCCGAGGTCGTCCAGGTGGCCCGGCACGGCGCCCGCGTCGAGCTCGACGAGGATGCCCGGGCGGGCATCGAGGCTTCGCGCGCCATCGTCGAGAAGCATGTGGCCGGCGAGGCGCCCGTGTACGGCGTCAACACCGGGATCGGGGCCCTGGCCGACACGCGCATCCCCGCCGAGCAGCTGACCGCGCTGCAGCGCAACATCGTCCGCAGCCACGCCGCCGGCGCCGGCGAGCCCCTGCCCGACGACGCCGTCCGAGCGATCATGGCCCTCCGCGCCCGCACGCTGGCCGTGGGCCGCTCCGGGGTCCGCCCCGAGGTGATCCAGGGGCTGCTCGACCTCCTCAACCACGACCTCACACCGAGCGTCCCCAGCAGGGGCTCGGTCGGGGCCAGCGGCGACCTGGCCCAGCTCGCCCACATCGCCCACTGTCTGATCGGGGAGGGACGGGTGCTCACGCCGCAGGGCAGCGAGTCGGCCTCAGAGGCGCTCCGTCGGGCCGGGCTGGCCCCGCTGGAGCTGCAGGCCAAGGAGGGGCTGGCTCTCATCAACGGGACCGAAGGCATGGCCGCCCTGGGCGTGCTGGCCCACCACGACGCGGCCGCGCTGATCGCCGCGGCCGACGTAGCCGCGGCCATGACCATCGAGGGGGCGCTGGGGACGGACCGCCCGTTCGCCGAGGACCTCATGGCCCTCCGGCCGCATCCCGGTCAGGCCGCCTCGGCCGACAACCTCCGCCGCGTGCTCGGCGGCAGCGCCATCATCGCCTCGCACCGCGACAGTCATCACGCGGTCCAGGACCCGTACTCGATGCGGTGCGCGCCGCAGGTCCACGGGGCTGCCCGGGAGGCGCTGGCCTTCGCCGGAGACGTCCTCACCCGGGAGCTCGCCTCGGTCACCGACAACCCGGTCATCCTCCCCGACGGTCGCGTGGAGAGCGCGGGGAACTTCCACGGCGAGCCGCTCGCCTACGCCATGGACCTGCTGGCCGTGGCCACCACCGGGCTGGCCAGCATCTCGGAGCGGCGCACCTTCTGGATCCTCGGACCAGGCGTCAGCCGCGACCTCCCGCCGTTCCTGTCCACGCAGGCCGGGCTCGGCTCCGGCTACATGCTGGCCCAGTACACGCAGGCCGCCCTGGTCTCGGAGAGCAAGGGTCTGTCCCAGCCGGCCGGCCTCGACTCCATCCCCACGTCGGGATCGCAGGAGGATCACGTCAGCATGGGATGGACCTCGGGGTTGAAGCTCCGGCGCGTGCTGGAGCATGCCGCCACCGTCGTCGCCATCGAGGTCCTGTGCGGTGGGCAGGCTCTCGATCTCCGGCGCCCGCTGATCCCTGCGGCGGGGACGGCCGCGGCGCTGGCCGCTCTCCGGGAGCGCGTTCCGTTCCTCGAGGAAGACCGCGACGTGTCCTCCGACATCGCCGCGGCCACCGGGCTCGTCACCGACGGCACCCTGGTGCGGGCCGTCGAGGAGGCTTCGGGGCCGCTGCGATGACGGCGCCATCGTTCGGAGAAGGCTACGCTCGGGGGAGATGAGCAGAGAGGTACGAGCACCTCGCGGAGGTGAGCTCTCCTGCAAGGGGTGGCCCCAGGAGGCGGCTCTGCGCATGCTCATGAACAACCTCGATCCCGAGGTCGCCGAGCATCCCGACCAGCTCATCGTCTACGGGGGCACCGGCCGGGCGGCGCGTTCCTGGGAGGCGTTCGAGGCCATCGTCCGGAGCCTGCGGGAGCTCGGGAACGACGAGACGCTCCTCGTGCAATCGGGGAAGCCGGTGGGCGTGTTCCGAACCCAGCCGTCGGCGCCGCGCGTCCTGATCTCCAACGCGATGCTGGTTCCGCACTGGGCCACGTACGAGACGTTCCACGAGCTCGAGCAGAAGGGCCTGACGATGTACGGGCAGATGACGGCCGGCTCGTGGATCTACATCGGCACCCAGGGGATCCTCCAGGGCACGTACGAGACGCTGGCCGAGCTTGCCGCGCAGCGGTTGGGTGGCACGCTGCGGGGACGGATCACGCTGACCGCAGGGCTGGGCGGGATGGGCGGGGCCCAACCGCTGGCGGTGACGATGAACGAAGGGGTGGCGCTGTGCGTCGAGGTCGATCCGACGCGGATCGAGCGGCGCACCAAGACCCGGTACCTGGACCGATCGACGGAGGACCTCGACGAGGCGGTCCGCTGGGCGGAGGAGGCGCGGGACGCCGGCGAGGGG
>DASQUI010000007.1:0-5814 GCA_035641375.1 Actinomycetota bacterium | reverse complement strand
TTCACGCTGGCCCTTCGACTCACCGCAAACATGATCGCCGGTCACCTCATCTTGACGATCTTCTTCCTGGGCACCGCATACCTGGTCGCACAACCGTTGACGATCGTCTGGGGCGGCCTGTCTCTCGGGCTCTCGGTCTTCCTGGTCGCCCTGGAGCTGTTGGTGGCCACCCTTCAGGCGTACATCTTCACGATCCTGACAGCCGTGTACATCGGTGGGGCACTCCACCCCGAACATTGAGAAGGAGAAAGAGATGGAAGCATTCCTCGCTCAGCTGGGCGGACTCGTCGCGCAGGTCTCGGGCGATGTGGGCACGATCGGCAAGGGACTCGTCTACGGGCTCGGCGCCATCGGGCCGGGCATCGGCATCGGGTTCCTCGTCGGGAAGGCGGTCGAGGCGATGGCACGCCAGCCTGAGATGGCCGGCCAAGTGCGGACGACGATGTTCATCGGGATCGCGCTTGTCGAGGCCCTCGCTCTGTTCGGTTTCGTCCTGACGTTCATCATCTGACCGGAGAGGCGGCCATGACCTATGTCGTGAACGGTCTCCCCCGGACATTCGCCCAGGAGGAGACCCAGACCGAGGAACACGCTCCCGAGGAGGAACACAATCCCATCCTGCCCGAGATCAACGAGCTCATCTGGGGCAGCATCGCCTTCCTCATCGTCCTGATCGGCCTGTGGAAGTTCGCGTTTCCCGCGATCAACAAGATGCTGGCCACACGGACGGAGAAGATCCGCGGCGACCTCGAGCAGGCCGAGCAGACCAAGGCCGAGGCGGACCAGGTGCTCGGTGAGTACCGCAGCCAGCTCAACGACGCCCGCAGCGAGGCCAATCGCATCATCGACGAGGCCCGCAAGACCGCCGAGTCGATGCGGAAGGACCTGCTGGCCAGGGCGGAGGAGGAGTCCCGGCAGATCGTGGCCCGGGCCCAGGACGAGATCCGGGCCGAGCGGGACCGGGCGTTCCAGGAGCTGCGCAGCTCCATCGGTGAGCTCTCGGTGGAGCTGGCCGGGCGGGTCGTCGGTGAGACGCTCACCAAGGACCGGCACATGAAGCTCGTGGACGGCTACATCGACGAGGTGGCGAAGGAGAAGCGTGGCTCGTAAGCAGGAGCTCGTCGAGGGGTACGCGCGGGCCCTGTTCACCGTGGCCGAGGCGGAGGGCCAGGTCGAGGATGTCGAACGGGAGCTGTTCGAGTTCGCCCGTACGCTGGAGCGCCAGACCAAGCTGCGCACCACGCTCACCGACATCGTCGTCCCCGCCGAGCAGAAGCGCGCGCTGCTCGAGGAGCTGGTCGGCGAGAAGGCGTCGCCGCGCACCGTGCAGCTCCTGGCATTCGTCGTAGAGTCGGGACGGGCCCGAGATCTGACCGCGATCGTCGACCGGCTGGCCGAGCTGTCGGCGGAGCAGCGGGACCGCGTGGTGGCCGAGGTCCGCACCGCGGTGCCGCTCACGAAGGAGCGTCAGACCAAGCTGGCCTCGGCGCTGTCCAGGGCGACCGGGAAGAAGGTGTCGGTGCGCATGGTCGTCGATCCCGAGGTGATCGGGGGCGTGGTGGCTCGGGTGGGAGATCAGGTGTTCGACGGAACGATCCGGCGCCGGCTGGAGCTGGCCCGGCAACACGTGAGCGCGGTGTAGGGAGAGGGACATGGCGGAGCTGACCATCAGTCCGGAAGAGATCGCGGCAGCGCTGAAGAAGCACGTCAAAGAGTTCAAGCCCGGCCTGGAGCGCGAGGAGATGGGGCGCGTCCAGGACGCCGGTGACGGGATCGCCCGCGTCACCGGGCTCCCCGGGGTGATGGCCAACGAGCTGCTGGAGTTCCCCGGCGGCGTGCTGGGCGTGGCGTTCAACCTCGAGGAGGACCAGATCGGCGCCGTCGTCCTCGGCGATGCGGAGGGCATCGAGGAGGGGGGCGCCGTCAAGCGGACGGGGCGCATCCTTTCCGTCGGCGTCGGCGACGGCGTCCTCGGCCGGGTCATCGACCCGCTGGGCCGCCCGCTGGATGGCAAGGGGGCCATCGCCCACGAGACCGAGCGCGTCCTCGAGCTCCAGGCGCCGAGCGTCGTCCAGCGGCAACCGGTGCACCAACCCCTCCAGACCGGTGTGAAAGCGATCGACGCGATGACCCCGATCGGCCGAGGGCAGCGTGAGCTGATCATCGGCGACCGGCAGACCGGGAAGACCGCCATCGCCGTCGACACGATCATCAACCAGCGTGAGAACTGGGCCACCGGCGACCCCACCGAGCAGGTGAAGTGCGTCTACGTGGCCATCGGGCAGAAGGACTCGACGGTGGCCGAGGTCGTCGGGGCGCTGGAGGAGAACGGCGCCATGGACTACACGGTCGTGGTCGACGCGCCGGCCTCGTTCCCGTCGGCGCTGAAGTTCATCGCCCCATACGCGGGGTCGGCCATCGGACAGCACTGGATGTACCAGGGGCAGCACGCGCTGATCATCTTCGACGACCTCTCCAAGCAGGCCGAGGCGTACCGCGAGATCTCGCTCCTGCTGCGCCGCCCGCCGGGGCGCGAGGCATACCCGGGGGACGTGTTCTACCTGCACTCCCGCCTGCTGGAGCGGTGCGCCAAGCTGTCCGACGATCTCGGCGCCGGCTCGCTGACCGGGTTGCCCATCGTCGAAACGAAGGGCGGCGACGTCTCCGCCTACATCCCCACCAACGTCATCTCGATCACCGACGGCCAGATCTACCTGGAGATCGACCTGTTCAACGCCGGCGTCCGCCCGGCCATCAACGTCGGCATCTCCGTGTCGCGCGTCGGCGGCAACGCCCAGATCAAGGCGATGAAGCAGGTCGCCGGACGGCTCCGGCTCGACCTGGCCCAGTACAGGGAGCTGGAGGCGTTCGCCGAGCTCGGCTCGGAGCTCGACAAGTCCTCGCAGGCCCAGCTGGAGCGGGGAGCCCGCGTGGTGGAGGTCCTGAAGCAGCCCCAGTACGACCCGATGTCGGTGGAGAAGCAGGTCGTGTCGGTCTACGCGGTCACCGGCGGCCACCTCGACGATATCCCGGTGGAGGATGTCAAGCGCTTCGAGCGGGAGCTGCTGGTCTTCCTGGAGACGCGGCACCGCGACATCCTCGACCACGTGGCCACGGAGGGGACGCTGTCCGAGGAGATCGAGGCCACGTTGAAGGACGCCCTCGCCGAGTTCAAGAAGCAGTTCCAGCCGACCGAGCAGCAGCCCGTGGCGGGCACGGCCGCCGGCGGCCCGATCGACAAGCTCCGAGAGGACGTCGGCTGGGAGCGCATGGGTGACCAGGGCGAGGAAGAAGATCTCGGTGTGGATGAGGAAGCCGTGGCCGAGCCGACCGAGACCGAGGAGCGGGCCGGGCCGGTCGGCGACACAGAGGCCCAGCCGCCAGGGTAATGGGCGCGAAGCTTCGCACCGTTCGGCGACGGATCCGCTCGGTCCAGTCGACGATGAAGATCACCCGGGCCATGGAGCTGATCGCGGCGTCGCGCATCCTCAAAGCTCAGCAGCGGGTCCTGGCCGCCCGTCCCTACGCCGAACAGCTCACCTCGGCCATGGAGGACGTGGCCCGGCAGACCGGAGCCCTGGTCCATCCGCTGCTGGAGGAGCGCCCCAACCCAGAACGGGCAGCGGTGTTCGTGGTGACGTCGGATCGCGGGTTGGCCGGGGCGTACAACGCCAACGTCCTGCGCCGCGCCGAGCTGGTCATCGCTCGTTTGCGGGGCCAGGACCTGCGGCCCCTGCTCTTCGTGGTGGGGCGGAAGGGGCAGTCGTACTACCGGTTCCGCGGCATCCCCATGGAGGAGACGTGGTCGGGCATCAGCGAGGTCCCCTCGTATGCGGACGGGGAGCGGATCGCGACCCGGCTGATCGGCGCCTTCTCGGCCGGTGAGATCGACGCAGTGCATGCGGTGTACACCGACTTTCGTTCGGCATTCTCCCTTCGCCCCGTGGACAAGCGGTTCCTCCCCATCGCGCCCGAGGAGATCGTCTCGCGGACCGGACCGCCGGCGGCCGAGTACATCTTCGAGCCCGCGCCGGCGCTCATCCTCGACGCGCTGCTGCCGCGCTACGTCACCGCCAAGATCTTCCACGCCATGCTGGAATCGGCGGCCTCGGAGAACGCGGCTCGGCGTCGGGCCATGAAGGCGGCCACCGACAACGCGGAAGACGTGATCCGGCGATTGATCCGGGTAGCCAACCAGGCCCGGCAGGCCGAGATCACGACGGAGCTCATGGAAGTCGTTGGGGGCGCGGAAGCCCTCCATCAAGCATCGGGAGAGTGAGGATCAGTGGCTGAGACCAAGAAGCAGCTGGCGGCGGGGCGCGTGGTCCAGGTCATCGGGCCGGTCGTGGACGTGGAGTTCCCGCCGGATGAGCTGCCCGAGATCCACGCCGCGCTCGAGCTGGAAACCACGCTCGGGGGCGAGACCACGACGATCGTGTGCGAGGTGGCCCAGCACATCGGGGAGTCCCAGGTGCGGGCCATCGCCCTGAAGCCCACCGACGGCGTGGTGCGAGGCAGCGAGGTACGCACCACCGGCGCACCGATCTCCGTCCCCGTCGGCAACGGTGTCCTCGGGCACGTGTACAACGTGATCGGCGAGCCGCTCGACACCGATACGGTCGAGGCCGACGAGTACTGGCCGATCCACCGCGATCCGCCCAAGTTCGAGGATCTCGAGCCGAAGACGCAGATGTTCGAGACCGGCATCAAGGTCATCGATCTCCTCGAGCCGTACGTCCAGGGCGGCAAGATCGGGATGTTCGGTGGAGCCGGCGTGGGGAAGACCGTGATCATCCAGGAGATGATCTACCGGGTCGCCGAGCAGCACGGTGGCGTGTCGGTGTTCGCTGGCGTGGGGGAGCGGACCCGCGAGGGAAACGACCTGTTTCTTGAGATGAGCGAGACCGGCGTCATCAACAAGACCGCGCTCGTCTTCGGGCAGATGGACGAGCCGCCCGGCGTGCGCCTGCGGGTCGGCCTGGCCGCGCTGACCATGGCCGAGTACTTCCGTGACGTCCAACGCCAGGACGTCCTGCTGTTCATCGACAACATCTTCCGGTTCGTCCAGGCCGGGTCCGAGGTGTCGACGCTGCTGGGCCGGATGCCGAGCGCGGTCGGCTACCAGCCGACGCTGGCCGACGAGATGGGGGAGCTGCAGGAGCGCATCACCTCCACCAAGGGCCGCTCCATCACCTCGCTCCAGGCCATCTACGTGCCGGCCGACGACATCACCGACCCGGCGCCGCACACTACGTTCGCCCACCTCGATGCCACGACGGTGCTGTCCCGGCAGATCGTCGAGCTCGGAATCTACCCGGCGGTGGACCCGCTGGACTCCACATCGCGCATCCTCGACGCTCGGTACATCGGCGATGAGCACTACGGTGTGGCCCGGCGCGTCCAGGAGATCCTGCAGCGCTACAAGAACCTCCAGGACATCATCGCCATCCTGGGGATCGATGAGCTGTCCGAGGAGGACAAGGTCATCGTGTCCCGGGCCCGCAAGATCCAGAAGTTCCTGTCCCAGCCGTTCTTCGTGGCCGAGCAGTTCACCGGCATCCCCGGGAAGTACGTCGGAATCGCCGACACGATCCGGGGCTTCAGGATGATCGCCGAGGGTGAGCTGGACCATCTCCCCGAGCAGGCCTTCTACATGGTCGGCGGCATCGAGGAGGCCATCGAGCAGGGCGAGAAGCTGGCCCAGGTCGGCGCCGGGTCCTGATGGCCGGGCTGGACGTCGCCGTCGTCTCCCCGGAGCGGGAGGTGTGGTCGGGGGAGGCCGAGCTGGTCGTGGCCAAGGGCGTCGACGGTGAC
>DASQUI010000006.1:0-2523 GCA_035641375.1 Actinomycetota bacterium | reverse complement strand
CACGCGACGCCGGGTTACGACATCTCCGTCCCCCACGCCCGAGAGTCGAAGGAAGATCCGCCGCGCCACCTCCCGCTCCTCATCGGTCAGCTGCTGGTAAGACGCCTCGGCCAGGCGGGCCACGGCCCCCCGAACGCCTCCGGTGCGCTCGTAGGCATCCATGCGGAGCCATCCGTCGTCGCGTGCCTGCCACAGCTCGACCAGGGCCGCGGAGAGGAGCGGCAAGCCGCCCGGCTCCTCGCCGACCTCCTCGACCAACGCGTCCGCGAGGTCGGACTCCACTCGAAGCCCCGCGCGCCTTGCGGGCAGCTCGATCGCCCGCCGGAGCTCCTCGGTCGTCATCGGCGGGACCAAGACGTGGTTGGCAATGAGGAGCTCCGTCAGCTCCCGGTAGGGCGCGCAATGTCCGTAGAAGTCGTCTCGGATGGTGAGCACGAAGAGGACCCGCTCGGGCGAGCGCGTGGCTGCCTCGGTGATGGCGCCGACGAATGCGTCCCGCTCGTGACCGTCGGTGCAGAGCGTGAAGACCTCCTCGAACTGATCGACCCCGACCACCAGCCGTCCCTCCCGACCGATCGCATCGACCGCCGCCTCGAGGGCGGGCCCGTCGGAGGACCGCGGCGCGACGGTGGCCAGCACGGCGTCGAGTTCGGCCAAGGGGTGCTCGCCCGGTCGGAACGCCACGTGCTGCCACCGCTCGCTCCCCGGAAGGAGCCCGGCTCGGAGCGAGGGAAACAGTCCCGCGCCCACGACGGAGGACTTGCCGCTACCGGAGGCCCCCACCACGCCGAGCAGCCCCACCTGCACGGTGCGGGCCGCCAGTTCCCCGACCAGTCGTTCGCGGCCGAAGAAGTAGCCGGCGTCCTCCTCCTCGAACGACGCCAGCCCCTTGTAGGGACATTCGGAGTCGGCCGCGATGCTGCCCTCGCCGCTATACAGCCGGCCGAGCTTGAGCCCGATGACGTTGTTCGCGAACTCCAGATCGGCGGATCGCCGTCCCCGTCCTTCCGCCAGCCATTCCGCGGCGGCGGCGAGACGCCTTCCGGCCTCGTCGCGGGCCCACTCGCTGACCACCTCGTGGACTCGGCCGGGCACCCCGCCGGAGGCCCGGGCCATCGACTCGAGGGGAACGATCTCGACTTCGTCCCCCAGATACAACCGGGCGATGCCCTCGACGCCATCGAGGTCGAGGGCAGCCAGGGCGATGTGGCCGTCGCCGAACCGGTCTGCCGCACCCACCGCCGCCGAGAGGGATGGGCCGGACTCGGGGTCCTTGACTAGGGCGATCACCAGGACGGGCCGGGACTTGACCTGATCGTGGGCCTCGGCCAGCACCCGGGCGGCGTCCTCGCCGGCCACGTCAAAGTCGTCGAGGACCACAAGCAACGGCTCCGCGGCGGCCATCGCTTCCCGCACCGCCGCGATGGCCAGCGCCGCCGCAGCTCCGCCGGCGCCGGCGTAGTGAACGCGACCACCGGTCCGGCTGACCTCCGAGGCCACCTCCGCCGCCAGGCGCGTCTTGCCGATCTGGGCGGGACCGGAGACGAAGACGATGCGGCCGCGTTCCCGCCGGGCCTGCCGCCACGTGCCGCGGAGCCAGTGCATCTCGTGCTCCCGATCCACCAAAGGCGTCAACGCGTCGAGCTCCGGAGGGAGCCGCTCGCCCCGGTCTGTCGGGCGCTCCGCTGCGGATCCGGCGATCAGCACCGGCGGGACCGGCGCCACGGCCTCGATCAGGTCCACCGGAGCCTCGAACCCCTTGAGCTCGGCGGCCCCTCGATTCTCGAAGCGGACATCGTCCAGCTCGCCGACGCCCTCAGCCACCGCTCGCGTCATCAGAACCTGGCCGGCGATGGCCTTGGAGCACAGCCGAGCGGCCATGTTCAGGGCCACGCCCCGGAACCCACCCTCGACCGGGACCGCCTCACCCACATCGATGCCGATCCCCACGGTCAGAGGAAGGTTCGGGTCGGCAGCGGTCTCCTCCAGGCAGGTGGCCTGAAACTCCAGGGCCGCGCGGACCGCCTGGGCCGGCGAGGCGAAGACGGCCAGCGCCTCGTCCCCCCGGAGCTCGATGACCCGGCCGCGCCGGGCCGCGACTGAGTCGCGAGCGACCCCGGCGAACTTCGTGGCTAACCGGGCAGCCTCGGCGTCGCCGCGCTCGCGAGTGAAGCGGGTGTACCCGCGCACATCGGCGATCAGGAAAGTCCGAACGGTCGTGGTCGGGTCCACATCGTGGGTACCGACCCTCATGACAGTCCCCCTATCCCCGCCGGGCCCCTCGGATGGCCCTCGTCTGGAAGCCCTCGGCTTGGAGAGCGGCCATTGTTTCCTGTCGTGCCCATCCTGACAAGGTCTGCTCTGGGCGAAGGGTTTCTTGGCTTCACACTCGCCAAGGGGTGGATTACGCCCCGAGTGCTCTGAACCCCTCGTAGACTATGAACGCTGGCCAGAGGATCGCCTTCGGGAAGATCGCCCACACGTATTCCCAGAACGAGTCGGCCTGCTGCCAGTAGTAGAACA
>DASQUI010000005.1:0-8014 GCA_035641375.1 Actinomycetota bacterium | reverse complement strand
GCGGTGAACGCGTGGGCGATGACGTCCTCCTGCTTGAGGTTCGCCCCGCGGACGCCCTTCCCACCCCGCCGCTGCTTCCGGTACGTCTCCACGGGCAGCCGCTTCACGTAGCCGGCCTGCGACACCGTGATGACCACGTTCTCCTCGGCGACGAGGTCCTCGATGTCGATCTCGCCCTCGTCGGCCTTGATCTGCGTCCGGCGCTTGTCGGCGAACTTCCCTTTGATCTCGATGAGCTCGTCCTTGATGAGCTTGCGGATCTTCTTGGGATCCTTCAGGAGCGCCTTCAGCCGTTTGATGGTGGCCTGGAGGTCCTTGTGCTCCGCCTCGAGCTTCTCGCGCTCCAGCTTGGTGAGGCGGCGCAGCGGCATGTCGAGGATGTGGTTGGTCTGGATCTCCGATAGCTTGAATCGCTTCATCAGCTTGGTGCGGGCCTCGTCGGCGTCGGCCGAGCCCCGAATGACCTTGATGACCGCGTCGAGGTTGGCCAGGGCGATGAGCAGCCCCTCGACGATGTGGTCGCGCTCCTCGGCCTTGCGCAATTCGTACCTGGTGCGCCGCGTGACCACATCGACCTGATGGGTGATGTAGTGCTGGATCGTTTCGGCGATGTCCAACGTGCGCGGGACGCCATCGACCAGCGAGAGGTTGATGACCCCGAACGTCTCCTGGAGCTGGGTGTGCTTGTACAACTTGTTCAGGACGATCTGCGGGTTGGCGAACTTCCCCAGCTCGACGACGACCCGCATGCCGACCCGGTTCGAGGATTCGTTGCGCACGTGAGCGATCTCGGAGACCCGCTTCGTCTGCCGGAGCTCCTCGATCTTCTCGGCCACCCGCAACGGGTTCACCTGGTACGGCACCTCGGTGATGACGAGCTTCTGCTTCCCGCGCGAGTCCTCCTCGACGGTGACGCGGCCGCGCATCCGCACCGAGCCCCGTCCCGTCTTGAAGTACTCGCGGATGCCGTCACGGCCCATGATGATGCCGCCGGTCGGGAAGTCCGGTCCCTTGATGAACTTCAGGAGCTGCTGGGGGGTGATCTTGGGGTTGTCGATGCCGGCGATCACACCGTCGACGACCTCGCCGAGGTTGTGCGGCGGTATGTTGGTGGCCATGCCCACAGCGATCCCGGCGCCCCCGTTGACGAGCAGGTTGGGGAAGCGCGATGGGAGCACCGTCGGCTCCTCATGCTCGCCGGTGAACGTTTGGATGAAATCAACGGTCTCCGCTTCGATGTCGCGGAGGATCTCCATGGCCAGGTGCGAGAGCCGTGCTTCTGTGTACCGATAGGCGGCTGGTGGATCGCCTTCGATGGAGCCGAAGTTCCCCTGTCCGTCGACGAGCGGGTAGCGCAGCGAGAACGGCTGAGCCATCCGGACCAGGGCGTCGTAGATCGCCTGGTCCCCGTGTGGGTGGTATCGGCCGATGACGGCGCCGACGACCGTCGCCGACTTGCGGGTGGGGCGGTCGGGCCGCAGTCCCTGTTCGAGCATCGACCACAGGATGCGGCGATGTACCGGCTTCAGGCCGTCGCGGACGTCGGGGAGCGCGCGGGCCACGATGACGGACATCGCGTAGTCGAGGAAGGAGGTCCGGATCTCCTCCTCGATGTCGACCGGTTCGACGCGGGGTGGAGGCGGGGCGATGGCCATCTACGTGGTCCTCATACGTCGATCAGACGGACATCCTTGGCGTTCTCCTGGATGAACGTGCGCCGCGACTCGACGTCCTCCCCCATGAGCACGGTGAACGTCCGGTCGGCGGCGGCGGCGTCCTCCATCGTCACCTGGAGCAGCGTTCGCTGCTCCGGGTTCATGGCCGTCTCCCACAGCTGGTCCGGGTTCATCTCGCCGAGTCCCTTGAACCGCAGCACGGGGATGTCCTTGCGCTTCCCGTTGGCCTTGCGCAGCTCATCCAGCGCCTTGTCGTTGAACAGGTACTGTGGCTTGCCGTCCAGCGTCACCCGGTACAGCGGAGGCTGGGCGATGTACACGTGGCCGGCGTCGATCAGCTCGTACATGTAGCGGAAGAAGAAAGTGAGGAGCAGCGTGCGGATGTGCGCTCCGTCGACATCGGCGTCGGTCAGGGCCACGATCTTCCCGTACCGGGTCTTCTCGATGTTGAACTCCTCGCCGATCCCGGTGCCGATGGCGGTGATGAGCGCCTGGATCTCCTTGTTCTCCAGGATCTTGTGGAGGCGAGCCTTCTCCACGTTCAGGATCTTCCCGCGGATGGGCAGGATGGCCTGGAAGGAGGAGTCGCGAGCCTGCTTCGCCGGGCCCGCCGCGGAGTCGCCCTCCACGATGAACAGCTCGGTCTTCTCCGGCTCCTGGAGCTGGCAGTCGGCCAGCTTCCCGGGCAGCGAGGAGTCGAGCAGCCCCTTGCGCCGGGCCAGGTCCCGGGCCTGCCGGGCGGCCATCCGGGCCTTGGCCGCATCGAGCCCCTTGGTGACGATCCGCTTCGCGTCGCCGGGGTGCTCCTGGAGCCAGTTCATGAGGTGCTCGTTCACAGTGGTCTCGGTGAACGAGCGCATCTCGGTGTTCCCCAGCTTGGTCTTGGTCTGACCCTCGAACTGCGGCTCGTGCAGCTTCACCGAAACGATCCCGGTGAGTCCCTCGCGGACGTCGTCGCCCTCGAGGTTCGACTCCTTTTCCTTGAGCAGGTTCTTCGACCGCGCGTAGCGGTTGATGACGTTGGTCAGGGACTTGCGCAGCCCTTCCTCGTGGGTGCCGCCCTCGTGGGTGTTGATCGTGTTGGCGAAGCTGTGCAGTGACTCCCCGTAGCCGGTGTTCCACTGCAGGGCCACCTCGACCTCGGCGTCGTCGCGCTTCCCGTCGAAGTGGATGACGCGACCGTTCACGGCGTCCTTCCCCTGGTTGAGCAGCTTCACGAAGTCGGCCAGCCCGCCGGCGGCCTTGTAGACCTCGCGCCACTCTTTCCCTCCACGCTCGTCGACGAAGGCGATCTCGACGCCGCGGGTCAGGAACGACAGCTCGCGGAGGCGCTCCGACAGGATGTCGCGCTTGTACTCGATCTCCTCGAAGATCTCCGTGTCGGCCCAGAACGTGACGACGGTCCCGCTCTTCTTGGAGGCCTTCCCCTTCTTCAGCTTGCCGAGGGACTTGCCGCGCTCGTACGTCTGGGTCCACGTGAAGCCGTCCCGAGCGACCTCGATCTCCAGCCGCTCCGCCAGGGCGTTCACGACGGAGACGCCGACGCCGTGCAGGCCGCCGGAGACGGCGTAGGACTTCCGGTCGAACTTGCCGCCGGCGTGCAGGGTCGTCAGCACGACCTCGACGGCGGGGCGGCGGTCCTTGGCCCGAGGGATCGGCGTCACCGGGATGCCCCGGCCGTTGTCCACGACCTGGACGGCGCCGTCCTTCACCAACCGGACCAGGATCCTCGTGCAATACCCGGCCAGCGCCTCGTCGATGGCGTTGTCGACCACCTCGTAGACGAGGTGGTGCAGGCCGCGGCTCCCGGTGGAGCCGATGTACATGCCCGGGCGTCGGCGGACGGCCTCCAGGCCTTCGAGGACGGTGATGTCCGCCGCCGTATAGCGCGACGAGCCCGCCTTGGCCGACTTCTTCGATGCGGCGGCCTTCGTGGGGGCGCGCTTGATGGTGCTCTTGTTAGCGGCGGTGGCCTTCCGAGTCGTCGTCCGGGGGGACCGCTTGACGCTCTTGTTCGCTGTGGTGGGCTTCGGCACTCAACCTCCGTCAGGGGTCAGCCCACGGCTGAGCCGACCTCTACCGAGGGGCGCACGCGCGGGGGCTCGTTGCACAGTCATTCTACCATCCGGGGGCGTCGCTCCCCCCGCGTCGGCCGGCCTCCAACGGTCCCACCACGACCTGCACCTCGCCGATCTGCGTCCCACCGAGCGCGGCGTTGGCACGGCTCCGGATCTCATCGGCGAGGAACCGGACCTGGGCCGCCCATGCCGACGTGGAGGCCCGCACCACCAGTCCTCGATCCGTCAGCGCCACCGGCTCCGTCGTCGAGGCCAGCGTTCCGGCGACGTCCTGCCACTGCCGGACCAGGCGGCCCAGACGGAGCCCGTTGCGGATGTTCCCCGCCGAGCCGATCCCCCGCAGCACCTCGCCGAGGGCGCGCGGCTCTCGGCTGCCCTCCGAGTCACCGCGGCCGGACCGCGCCATCGCTCACCTCCCACACCGTAGCCCCCGGCGGAACCTGGGCCTCGTCGGGGACGGCCAGCACGACCTGTTCGCGAGCGGCCAGGCGGTCGCCGAGACGCGCCCGGCGGACCGGGTCGAGGCCCGAGAACGGATCGTCGAGCAGCACCACCGGCGGCTCCTCGATCTCGGCGGCCAGCGCATCGGCCAGGCCCAGCCGCAGGCACAGTGCCACGGCCCACGACTCCCCGTGCGAGGCGAACCGCCGGGCGGTGAGCTCGCCGACGGCCAGCTCGACGTCATCCCGGTGCGGTCCGACCAGCGTCCGGCGGCGGATCAGCTCGTCTTCGCGCCGCGCCGCCAGCCGGTCGGTGAACGCCGCCTCGAGATCCTCGCCCACCACGTTGGCGGCATAGCCGACGTGCAACGGCTCACGGGCGACTTGTTCGTAGGCCTCGGAGGCCCGGGGGGCCAGCCGCTCCATGGCCCGGCCTCGGGCGGCAGTGAGCGCCGCGCCGTGCGTGGTCACTTCGGCGTCCCACGCGTCGAGCCCGGGCGGCGCGCCGCGTCCCTCGTGCTCCTTGAGGAGGCGATTGCGCTGGCGCACGGCCCGCTCGAAGCTCTTGCGGGCCGTCTCGGTGACCGGCCACATCGACTCGGCGGCCTGGTCGAGGAACCGTCGCCGGTCCTCCGGTTCCCCCTGCACGACGGCGAGATCCTCGGGGATGGACATCGTCGACCGGACCCGCTGGCGGAGGTCGCGCTTGCGCCGGACCCCGCTTCCGTTCACCCGGATCCGGTTGGCACCGGACGATCGCACCTCGACCTCGACCAGCACCCGTCCCGCGTTCGTCTCGATCTCCCCGCGCAGGAAGGCGCTGTCGGCGCCGGCGCGCACCAGCGGCTGGTCGCTGGCCACCCGGGGGGACTCCAGCGTGCACAGGTAGTGGGCCGCCTCGAGCAGGTTCGTCTTCCCCTGGGCGTTCGGACCCACCGCGACGACGACGCCCGGCGGGACCTGGACCTCGGTCTCGCCATGGTTCCGGAAATCCCGGACCTCGAGCCAGGCCAGGCGCACGCTCCCTGGCTTACCCGACCGGTGCGGGGAGACGCACCGGCATGACCAGATACGTGAACGCGTCGTCCGCCTCGCCACGCAGCACGGCCGGCTTCAACCCATCGCGCAGCTCGATGGCCACCCGCTCCCCCACCACGCCGGTCAACCCGTCGGCGATGTAGCCGGGGTTGAAGGCGGCCGTCATCTCCTCGCCCTCGTACCCGGCCTCCAGAGCCTCCACAGCCCCCCCGAGATCCGGGGACGACGACACCAGCCGGACGCCGAGGGCGTTCAGCTCGACGCGCACCGGGGAGTTCTCCCGGGCCAGGAGCCCGACCCGGCGGACCGCTTCCAGGAGCTCCTGTCGCGGAGCGGTCAGCCGGTTGCCCCCGGCCTCGGGGATCAGCTGACGGTAGTTCGGGAACTCCCCCTCGATCAGGCGTGAGGTCAGGACGAGCGAGCCCACCCGGAACGTGGCTTGGGCATCGCCGAGCACCATCTCCACCTCACCCTTCTCTTCCGCGGCGGCGGCCCGTCCGACCTCGGTGATGGCCCGCTCCGGCACGAGGGTCTTGGCCTCTCCGTCTCCCGAGGCCTGCAGCTCGCGGACGGCCAGGCGATACGAGTCCGTGGCAACCATGGTCACGCCCTCGCGGTTGGCCTCGAGCAGCACGCCGGTGAGGATAGGCCGGGCTTCGTCGCGTGACGCCGCCTTGACCACCTGGCCCACCGCCTCACCGAACGTTGGGGCATCGACGGTGACCTTGACGCCTTGCGGTTCGCGCATCGACGGGAAGTCCTCCGCGGCCAGGCAGCGCAGCGTCCCCTCGAAGCTGCGGCAGCGGACCCGGGCCTGGCTCTCGTCGGCCTCGAACTCGACCGCATCCGGAGCCAGGGACTTCACCATGTCGGCCACGAGCCGGGCCGGCACCAGCGCCATCCCCTGCTCCTGAGCCTCGACCTCGACGCGCATCTCGGTGGTCACCTCGAGGTCCGTGGTGACGAGCGTGAGCCCGCCCTCACCGACTGAGAGCAGCACGCCGGTCAGCGCGGGGATGCCCGGGCGCGTCGAGACGCCGCGCTGCACGGTCTGAAGTGCCTCCGAGAGAACGTCTCGATCGCATCGGAACTTCATCGCTCCACCTCCTGGGGACTCGTGGCTTCAGAACGATAGGTGAGATTGAACCTAGGGGCAGTAGTAGGTGCGGTGGAAACTGTGGAAATCATCCTGCGGTCCAGCGTACCGCCCCCCTCTGACATGGGAGATCCGGGCCGGGTGGTGGGGAGAAGAACGCGGTCCCACACCGGGCGGGCCACGGGCTGCGTTCTCGTCCACACGTTCGTCACCGGTTTCCCCTCGACGATTCACGGATCAATTTGGTGAGCTCCTGCACCTGCCGGTACGTCACGTCGCGAGCGGGCATCAATCCCTCGATCCGCTTGATGCCGTGCAGCGCGGTGGTGTGGTCTCGGTCGAACAGCTCGCCGATCTTGATCAGCGAGAGGCCGGTGAGCTCGCGCAGCAGGTACATGGCGATGTGGCGGGCGTTGGTCAGGGGCCGGGAGCGGCTCTTCGAGTACAGGTCCTCGCGGCGGAGCCCGAAGTAGGTCGCCGTCTCCTGGAGGATCGAGTCGGCCGGGATGTCCTGCCCGGTCTGTGGGATGAGATCCTCGAGGGCGCGCTCGGCGGCGGGAAGGTCGAGCGGCATGGCCGACAGCTTGGCGAAGGCGGCCACCCGGACCAGGGCACCCTCTAACTCCCGGATGTTGGAGTCGAACTTCTGGGCGATGAAGTGCAGGACGGTGTCGGCCACCTGGAGGCCGTCGCGCTCCGCCTTCATCTGCAGGATGGCCAGGCGCGTCTCGAGGTCGGGGGGCTGGACGTCCACGCACAGACCCGAGCGGAAGCGGGACCGGAGGCGGTCCTCCAGCCCCGACAGCTCCTGTGGTGGCCGGTCGCTGGCGATGACGATCTGGTGGCCGGCCCGGTGGAGGTCGTTGAACGTGTGGAAGAACTCCGTCTGGGTCTCCTCGGCCCGGGCCAGGAACTGGATGTCATCGACCAGGAGGACGTCGACGTTCCGGTACCGCCGCTGGAACTGGTATCCCTGCCCTTCCCGGACGGCTCGGATGAACTCGGTGATGAACCGCTCCGAGGTCACGTACTTGGCCCGCACTTCGGCGTTCAGCCGCATCGTGTAGTTGGCGATGGCGTACAGGAGGTGGGTTTTCCCCAGCCCCACCCCCCCGTAGATGAACAGGGGGTTGTACGCGGTGGCCGGCGGTGCCTCGGACACGGCCATGGCCGCGGCGTGGGCGAAGCGGTTGGACGGACCGAGCACGAACGAGTCGAACGTGTACCGCTCGGGGAACTCCTGGCCGGGTGGCGACGGGACCGGCCGCTCGGCCTCGGCCCGCGTGGGGGCCCGATCCGTGGGATGGGGGGCGGCTCGTGGGCGCCGGGCCTCGGCGTCGACGACCAGCTCGACTTGCAGCCTCTCCCCCGTGGCCTCCCGGACCGCTCTGGTGATCAGGTCCATGTGCCGGGTGGCCAGGCGGTTGCGGACGAACTCGGTTGGCACGGCCAAACGGAGCGTCTCCCCGGCCAGGGCCAGCGGGCGGACCTCAGTGAACCACATCTCGAAGGAGGCCCCGGGGAGCTGGGCCCGGGCCAGGTCGATGGCCCGCTCCCAGGCGGCACGGGCCTCAGCGGTCGGAGCCGGGTTTTCCACAATCCCTTTCCACAAGTGTGGAATCGCCTGGGGAAGTGAATCGGGGCCGCCATTGGCGGCCCCGGGGAAGAACTGCGGGGGCGAGTATA
>DASQUI010000004.1:0-3997 GCA_035641375.1 Actinomycetota bacterium | reverse complement strand
CCAAGACGATCGACAACGACCTGGCCGCCACGGACCGGACGTTCGGCTTCGACACCGCCGTGCAGGTGGCTACCGACGCCATCGACCGCCTCCACACCACCGCGGAGAGCCACAACCGCGTGATGGTCCTCGAGGTGATGGGACGCCACGCCGGCTGGATCGGGCTGGCAGCGGGGCTGGCCGGCGGGGCCGACGTGATCCTCATCCCCGAGCACCCCTTCGACATCGAGCAGGTCTGCCACCATATCCGGCACCGCCACGCCCGGGGTCACTTCTTCTCGATCGTGGTGGTGTCGGAGGGTTCCGTCCCCCTGGAGGGGACGATCGAGCTTCCCCAGTACGAGCGAGATGACTTCGGCCGGCCGCGGCTGGGCGGGATCGCCAACGTGATCGCCGCCGAGGTGGAGCACCGGACCGGGTTCGAGACGCGGGTGACGATCCTCGGCCACGTCCAGCGGGGGGGCACGCCGACGGCCACGGACCGGGTGCTGGCCACGCGGTTCGGGATCGCCGCCATCGATCTGGCGTCGCAGGGACGGTGGGGGAGGATGACGGCGCTGCGCGGCACCGACATCGTCGACGTCGCCCTCGACGAGGCGGTCTCGGAGCTGAAGCGGGTCCCCGATCACCTGTATCGGCTTGCCGAGGTCTTCTTCGGGTAACGTTCCGGCATGGCCTCCGTACGCTGTCCCTTCTGCGGGACCGAGATCGTGCCGATGCCCATCGAGCCGGGCGCGGACGAGGGACCGACGCTCTACTCGTGCCCGGCGTGCCGCCGGCAGCTCACCATCGACGTGATCGACGAGTACATGCGCCTCGAGGAGGAAGAGGCCGCCGGGTAGCGATCGGCTCTCTTCAGCCGAGCGGCCCAGCCTATACTCGCCGGGTGATCGACCTGCGGTCCGACACGGTGACCCGCCCCTCCGAGGCCATGCGACGGGCCATGGCCGCCGCCGACGTCGGCGACGACTGGTTCGGCGACGATCCCACCGTCAACCGCCTGCAGGACCGTGCCGCGGCGACGATGGGGACGGAGGCGGCGCTGTTCGTGGCCAGCGGCACGATGGCCAACCAGATCGCCCTGCGCGTGCTGGTCCGACCGGGCCACGAGTACGTGACCGAAGCGCGGGCCCACGTGGCCTCCGTCGAGGTGCACGCCGCGGCGGCCAATTCCGGCATCGCTCCGCGCGGCATCCATGCCGCGCTGGGGCTGCTCTCACCCGAGCAGGTGGCCGAGGCCGTGAAACCGGACCCGTATCGCGTTCGAGTGGTCGACGTGGTGTGTGTGGAGAACACCCACCAGGTGGGGGGTGGCAGCGTGCTGGCCGTGGAGACCCTGCGCGGCATCCGCAAGGTTGCCGGGGAGGCCGAGCTCCCCCTGTACCTCGACGGCGCCAGACTCTTCAACGCCGCCGTGGCCAGTGGGACCCCCGTGGGGGAGTTCGCCGCCGAGGCCGACGCGCTGATGTTCGCGCTGTCGAAAGGGCTGGGCGCCCCCGTCGGGTCCGTGCTGTGCGGTCCGGCGGCGTTCATCGAGGAGGCCCGGAGGGTCCGGATTCAGCTCGGTGGCGGGTGGCGCCAGGCCGGGGTGCTGGCCGCGGCGGGGCTGCTGGCCCTGGAGGAGGGGCCGGACCGGCTGCCCGAGGATCACGCCAACGCCAGGCAGTTGGCCGACGGGATCGCCGACGTCTTTCCCGCCGCCGTTCACCCCGAGCAGGTGGAGACCAACATCGTGTTCGTCGAGCCGTCCGAGGTGGGGATCCCGACGCCGGAGATCGTCGATCGGCTGCGGGGCGAAGGGGTGCTGACCGGCATCGTCGGCGGCCGGGTGCGGATGGTCACCCACCTGGACGTCTCCTCAAAGGACGTCGACGAGGCCATCGCCGCCTGGCGGACCCTGTCGCGCTGACTCAGTCCCCGGCCAGGCGCCTGAGCACGGCCAGGTTGCGGATGTCGTCCTCGACCTTGCCCGGCGTCTCCACCAGGACCGCACACCGCTGGACGGCCGGCTCGGCCAGGATCGCCCGGAACCCCTCCTCCCCGATATGTCCCATCCCGACGTGCTCGTGGCGGTCGCGGCGGGAGCCGCGGGGATCCTTGGCGTCGTTGGCGTGCACCAGCCGGAGCCGTCCGTCGAGACCGAGCCGGGTGAGCTCGTCGAAGGCCGCCCGGACCCCGTCGGGCCGGTCCAGCGCGTACCCCGCGGCGAAGAGGTGACACGTATCCACGCACAGTGCCACGTCGTCGCGCCCGACTGCGTCGAGCAGCTCGGCGGCCTGGGGGAGCGTGGAGGCGACGGTTCCCGCGCCGCCCGCGGTGAGCTCCAGCACCACCTCGGCCGGGGCGGCACCGGCGATGGCCTGGGTCGCCGCCGCGGCGCGAGCCAGCGACTGGCCCCGCTCACCGGGGCCACCCGCACCGGCGTGGACGACGAGCCCTGCTCCCCCGACCAGCGACACCGCTTCGAGCTCCCGCCGGGCCAGCTCCACCGAGCGCTGCCAGAACCCCGTGTCTGGGGAGGCGATGTTGATCAGGTACGAGCCGTGCGCGAACACCGGGGCGATGTCCGCGGTCGACGCGGCGGAGCGGAACTCACCGGCCGACTCCTCCGTGACCACCGGCGGGGCCCACCCCCGCGGGTTCGAGACGAAGATCTGGATGGCCTCGCAACCGGCCTGTTCCGCGTACCGGAGCGCCGATGCCAGGCGGCCGCGGGTGGGAACGTGGGCGCCGAGCCGCACGGCGGGCTCAGTTGCCGCCGATGTAGATCGTGGCGTCGTCCCCGGCCCGCATCGTGGTGCCCTTGGAGGGACGCTGCCCGACGACCCTGTTCCCCGACGACCCCGGGACCTGCGTCGCCGTGACGTCGAGGCCAAGGTTCCTCAGCTTGGCGAGGGCGGCGTCCTTCGACATGCCGATGACGTCCGGCATGGGGAACTTCCGAGGCCCCTTGGACACGACGATCTCGACGGTGGCCCCGGCCTTCACCGTGGTGCCCTCGACGGGCGACTGGCTGATGACCAGGCCGCGCTTGACCTTGTTCGAGTGGTCCTGGGTGATCCTCACGCCGAGGCCGAGCGCCTGGAGGATGTCCCCCGCGTCGCTCTCGCTGCGCCCCACGACGTTGGGGACGTCCACCGGCGGCTTCCCCTTGCTGACGACGAGCTTCACGGTCTCGCCGGCCTCGATGGTCGTCGCCGGGCCGGGTTGCTGCTTGATCACCCGTCCCTTCTTGACGCTCTGATGGAAGTCCTGGGTGATCGTCACCTCCAGCCCGGCCCGGCGGAGGATCCTCTCCGCTCCGTCGCGCTTCTCACCTTTGACGTTGGGGACGCGCACCAGCTGGGGGCCCCGGGAGACGATCACGTCGATCTTGGTTCCCCGGCGCACCCGCTCGGTGGCCGACGGGTCCTGGCCGACGATCGCGCCGGCCTCGACGGTCGGGGAGTACATCTGCCGGCTGACGACGAGGGTGAGCCCGGCCGCCTCGGTCTCCGCGGTGGCGGCATCGACGGTCTTGCCGCGGAGATCGGGGACGTCGATGTGGGGGATGGCGTACGTCCACGATGCCCACGCCGCCGTGGCGACCAGAGCGAGCGCGGTGCCCCACTTGGCCACACGCCGCAGGCGGCGGCGACGCCTGGCCCGGGGAGCCACGGCGCGCGGGATGGTGACGGTGGCGGCCCGGTCCGCCGTCTCCTCGCCCCGGGGGATCCCCCGCACCAGCTCGACGAGGGGCGGGGCCGGCGGGAGCTCGGGCAGGCTGGCGGTGAGGTCGGCGCGGAGCCGCCGGGCGGTGTCGGTGCGGCGGGCACGGTCGGGCTCGGTGGCGTCGCGAACGGCACGATCCAGCGCCGGAGGCACCATGGGGTTGGCCTTGGACGGCGGGGGAACCCGCTCCTGGAGGTGCTTGTAGGCGATGGCCACCGACGTCTCGCCGGTGAACGGTACCTCGCCGGTGAGCAGCTCGTATAGGGCGATGCCCACCGCGTAGAGG
>DASQUI010000003.1:0-2735 GCA_035641375.1 Actinomycetota bacterium | reverse complement strand
CGCCGATCTCGAGGTGGATGACCTTGCGTCCCATGGCCTCGAGCTCGCCGGCCCGTTCGAGCCGGTCGAGGAGATGCGCCGGGAGTTCGCCCGGCGCCGCCAGGTCATCGTCCAGGGGCTGAACGGTCTCCCCGGCGTCGGGTGCGTCAAGCCGGCTGGGGCCTTCTACGCCTTCCCCAACGTGAGCTCGTTCGGGCGGACGTCCCACGAGGTGGCCCGGTATCTACTCGAGGAGGCCGGCGTGGCCACGCTGTGGGGGACGGCGTTCGGACCCGGCGGGGAGGGCTACCTTCGCCTGTCGTACGCGAACTCGGTCGAGAACCTCCGCGACGCACTCGAGGGCATGGAAACGGCGCTGGCAGAGCTGGCCACCCGATGACCGCGCCGATCCTGGTGACGCGGCGCCTTCCTGCCGAGGCCATGGCGTTCCTGGAAGCGCGATGCGACGTGACCCTCTTCGACGAGGACCGTCCCATCCCCCGCGACCGCCTGCTGTCGGAGGCGAAGGGGAAACGCGGCCTCCTGCCCCTGCTGACCGATCGGATCGACGACGAGGTGCTGTCCGCAGCGGGACCCGACCTCGCCGTCGTGGCCAACTACGCCGTCGGCTACGACAACATCGATGTGGCGGCATGCACCCGGCGCGGCATCATCGTCACCAACACGCCCGACGTCCTCACCGACACCACCGCCGACCTGACGTGGAGCCTCATCCTCGCCGCCAGCCGGCGCATCGTCGAGGGCGATCGCCTGGTCCGGGCCACGCGACCCTGGGCGTGGGCACCGGAGTTCCTGCTCGGCAGGGAGGTGACCGGGAAGACGCTCGGCGTGGTGGGGTTCGGCCGAATCGGGCGAGCCGTGGCGGCGCGAGCGCGGGGCTTCGAGATGCGCGCCATCTACCACGCCCGGCGGGAGCATCCGGAGGCGGCGGCCCTCGGGGCCGAGCATCGAGCGTTCGAGGCCCTGCTGGCCGAGGCCGACGTCGTGTCGGTCCACATACCGCTCACCGAGGACACCCGCCACCGCTTCGGCGAGGCCGAGTTCCGTGCCATGAAGACGACCGCGGTGTTCGTGAACACCGCGCGGGGACCGATCGTGGACGAGGCGGCGCTGGCCAGGGCCCTGCGCGACGGCGAGATCTTCGCCGCGGGCCTCGACGTCTACGAGAGCGAGCCGGAGATCCATCCCGACCTCCTCGCCCTGGACAACGTCGTGCTGGCGCCACACCTGGGGAGCGCAACGGTGGAGACGCGCACGGCGATGGGGATGCTCGCCGCCGAGAATCTCGTCGCGGTGCTGGACGGACGGCGGCCCCCAACGCCCGTCAACGCCGAGGTGCTGGACCGATGAGGCCACTCGTGGCGGTGCCGGGACGACGGCTGCGTTCGGGACGCGTGACCGGGTGGCGGGAGGATGCGCTCGGCGTACCGGCTCCTTATCTGCACGCGCTCCGACGAGCCGGGGCCCAGGAGGGCGTGCTCATGCCGACGCCGCTGGCCCAGGGGGAGGCCGCCGCCATCCTGGAGCCGTTCGACGCGATGCTGCTGCTGGGAGGCGGGGACATCGACCCGTCGCGATACGGCCAGGATCGCCATCCGGAGGTCGCCGGGGTCAGCGAGCTCCGCGACGAGTTCGAGCTCGCCCTGGTCCGCGCCACCGTCGACGCAGCCCTCCCGGTCCTTGCGGTGTGCCGGGGCATCCAGGTCCTCAACGTGGCGCTGGGCGGGACCCTGCACCAGCATCTCGACGGCTCCACCGGCGTCGTCCACCGCGGCACCGACGATCCATGGAGCACGCACATCGTCCGGCTGGAGGAAGGCTCGCTGGTCGCCGAGGCCATGGGCGGAACCGAGGTGGAGTGCTCCGCCTCGCACCACCAGGCCATCGACCGGCTCGGCCGGGGCGTGCGTCCGGTCGGTTGGGCGGGCGACGACATCGTCGAAGCCGTGCAGCTCGAGGACGGATGGGTCGTCGGCGTGCAGTGGCATCCGGAACGGACCGCCGAAAGGGACCCTGCCCAGCAGCGACTCTTCGACGCGCTCGTCGAGCGGGCCCGGCTCAGGCCCGCCGGACGACGAGCGTGATGCCCTCGACCTCCTCGACGACGACGGCGTCCCCGTCGGCGCCGTTGAGCACGCGGGCCGGGTAGGTCGTCCCTCGGATCCGGACCCGCGAGCCCGGAGCGAGCACACCACGCGCTCCGACCAGGCCCTCGGCCCCGGCGATGGATCGGCGCTGCCGCCACCGCACCCAGATCATGATCTCGAACACCTCGAACGCGGCCAGGCCGAGGATCACGATGACCGACCATGGCAGGGGAAGGAAGAACCAGGCCAGGGTGCCGCCGATGATGAGGGACACGGCTCAGCCGTCGCGGTGGTCCAGGCCGACCACCTCGTACGTGAACGTGCCGCCCGGCGCTTCGTACGAGACGCGCTCGCCCACCCGCTTGCCGAGGAGGGCCTGGCCGAGCGGAGAGGAGATCGACACGGTTCGGGCCCCGCTGGCGCGCTCTTCCTTCGAGACGGCCAGCAGGTAGCGCTCCTCGTCATCGTCGGCGTCCTCGAGGGGGCGGAGGGTCACCAGCAGACCCGGCATCGCGGCGTCTGCCTCGGTCGGCCCCTCGATGATCTCCGGATGCTTCAGCATGCGCTGGAGCTCGCGGATCCGCGCCTCCATCAGGCCCTGCTCGTTCTTGGCCGTGTCGTACTCAGCGTTTTCGCGGATGTCACCGT
>DASQUI010000002.1:0-3905 GCA_035641375.1 Actinomycetota bacterium | reverse complement strand
GCTTGTCCTTGGCCACGCCACCAGCATGACACCGACGATCCCGGTCAGGTCGCGTCCCGCGCTCGGGCCTCCAACCGGTAGCCGATGCCGCGCACGGTGGCGATCCGCGCCGGCCCCATCTTCTTGCGCAGGTACCCGACGTACACGTCGACGACGTTGGAGCCGGGATCGTAGTCGTAGCCCCACACGTGGCTCAGCAGCTGCTCGCGGCTGAGCACCTGTCCGGGATGACGGAACAGCGTCTCCGCCAGGGCGAACTCGCGGGCGGTGAGCTCCATGCTCTTGCCGTCGACGGTCAGCCGCCGGGTGCGCAGGTCGAGCGTGGAGTCGCCCGCTCGGAGCACCGTCTCCTCCGGCGTGCGCTCGGTGCGCAGCCGGGCCCGGACCCGGGCCAGCAGCTCGTCGAAGCGGAACGGCTTGGGCACGTAGTCGTCGGCGCCCTGCTCCAGCCCGGCCACGACGTCGCGCGACGAGTCGCGGGCGGTGAGGATGACCACCGGCGTCCGCGAGTCCGAGCGTCGGAGCTCGTCGAGGACCTCGAGGCCGTCTCGATCCGGCAGTCCGAGGTCCAGGATGACCAGGTCGAACTCACCGGTGCGGAACAGTCGCAGTCCTTTGTCGCCGTCGTGGGCAACCGTCGTGACGAACCCGTTGGAGGTCAGCCCCTTCTTCACGAACGAGGCGATCCGCTCCTCGTCCTCGACCATGAGGATCCGGTTCATCCGCCCGCTCCGGGCTCGGTGGGATGCTCGGCCGGCTGGTCCACCGGCACGACGACCGAGACCGTCGCACCGGCTCCCGGCGCGCTCTCGATCTCGACGCGGCCGTGGTGCGCCGTGGCGATGGCCCGGACGATGGCCAGCCCCAGCCCGGCGCCCTGCGAGCGCCGGCGTCCCCGCCCTCGGGAGAACCGCCCGAAGATCCGCTCCCGCTCCTCCGGCGCGATCCCCGAGCCCGTGTCGCGCACCCACATCCTGGCCACGCCATCCGAGATGGCCGAGCCGACCGCGATCTCGCTCCCGTCCTCAGTGTGCTGCACGGCGTTCTGGGCCAGCTCCATCATCGCCTGGGTCAGCCGCTGTCGATCGGCGATCACCACGCCCCGCCCGGTCTCATCGACGACCCAGGCTCGCGGGGCCAGCGCCCCGGCCTTGGCGTGCAGCTCCTGCGTCAGCCGCTCCAGCGACACCGGCTCGAGTTCCAGGAAGTCCGGCTGCTCTGCCTTGGCCAGCACCAGGAGGTCGTTCACGATCCGCTGCATCCGGTTGAGCTCGTCCTCGACCAGCGCCAGCGTGCGTTCCCGCTCCTCCGGATCTTCGTCAAGCAGCTCCAGGTGCCCGCGGATGATCGTGATCGGCGTCCGCAACTCGTGGCCGGCGTCGTCGACGAAGTGCTGCTGCTTCTCGAAGACGTCCTCCAGACGGTCGAGCATGTCGTTGAACGTGGCCGCCAGCCGCGACAGCTCGTCGTTCCCGGTCACGTCCAGTCGCCGGCGCAGGTCCCCCGAGGAGATCCTCCGCGCCGTATCGGTCACCAGCGCGACGCGGCCGAGCAGCCCCTCGGTGAGCCGCCACGCCAGGATCGACCCGATCACCAGCGCGGCCAGCCCCACCCCCGAGGCGCCGGTGATCCCTCGCCGGATCTCGGCCAGCTCGAGGTCGCGGAAGATCGCCGCCACGAACACGCCAAGGGTCGACCCCCCGGCGCGAAGGGGGACCGCCAGGTAGTCGACGTCGCCGGCGGGCGTCTCCACCCGACCACGCTGAGGGGTCGTCAGCCTCCCCCACGAGCGGATCAGGGCCGGATCCTGATCGAGCCGGTAGGGAGGCTGCCGGAAGCTGCGGGCGAACGGACGGCCGTCGACGAACGTGACCAGGGTCTCGTTGCGGCTGGGGATGTTGCGCCGCAGGAACACCTCGAAGATTGCTTCGGCGTCGTCGCCGAACCGGCGACCGGTCGCCGGATCGCGTCCGGTGGCGAGCTGCCGGAGCTCCTCGCTCTCCTGGACCAGTGCTTCCTGGATCCGGTCGTCGACCTGGTTCATCAGCACCTGGCGGATCACGAACACGGCCGTCCCCAGGGTGGCGGCCAGGATGGCCACGTACCAGGTCAGGAAGCGGGCCCGCAGCCCCCACAGGATGCGGCGCTCAACCGGCTCATTCTGTGGAACGACCGGCAACTCCTGGGTGGGGGCATCGTCAGTCACTGTCGTCACCGTCGTCGGAGTCGTCTCCGCCGTCATCGTCGTCGGCGTCCCCGGCCGGGCGAGGTGCGGGTGGGGGTGCCGGGATCGCGCCGCCCGACGAGCGTCGCTTGCCCTTCCTCTTGGCCGGCGAGGGTGTCGGCTCCTCGGCCGTCTCCAGCACCACCGGCGCCACGGGAACGGGAGCCGGCTGGCGCATCAGGTCAACCGCCAGCCATCCGAGCCCGAACAGCAGGGCCAGGACTAGGAACGTCGCCATCGAGCGCATGAGCCGCATGACACCAGGATGGGCAGCGGGATTGGGGGTGGCATGAGAGGCGTATGAGAAGTCTCTCACGAACGCGCTCACCGAGTCCGGCCGGCCCGCTTGCCCTCTCACCACCCCCTCATCGGTGGCTCACCGCGCCGCCTCATCCTTGGAGGGAGATCGAGAGGAGGACGGATGCGAGTGATGGAGACGAAGGGATGGTCGTTCGCCGAGGGCGAGGAGATCGCCGACGGCCGGTTCGCGCTGACGCTCCTGGGAGGCGGTCGGAAGTTCGAGGTGTACCTGGCGTGGGACGAGGAGATGCACACCGTGGTCGCGGTGAAGCTGGTCCGCCCCGAGCTCGCCGAGGACGAGGGGACGCTCGACCGTTTCCGGGCCGAGGCCGAGGCGCTGTCCCGGCTCCAGCATCCGGTGCTGCCGCGATGCTTCGCCCAGGACATCTCCCCGCCCCGGCCGCACATCGTTCTCGAGTTCCTGGACGGCCCGCGCCTGTCGACGATCATCCGGCGTCAGCGGCAGCTCGCCGTCGAGCAGGTGCTTCCCCTCGGCGTGCAGCTGTGCGCGGCGCTCCACTACATGCATGGCCGGGACATGGTCCACCTGGACGTCAAGCCGAAGAACGTGATCCTGGGAGCCCCGGCTCGGCTGGTGGACCTCAGCATCGCCACCTCGTTGGGTTCCGCGCGGGCGCTGACCGGCCCCATCGGCACCGATGCGTACATGGCGCCGGAGCAGTGCGGCGTCGGGATGCACGAGGCCATCGGGCCGGGCACCGACGTGTGGGGCATCGGCGCCACGTTGTACGAGGCGATCACCGGGCGGCTGCCGTGGCCGCGGGGCGCCGGGACGGAGCCCGGAACAGCGCGGTTCCCACAGCTCGAGGTGGAGCCGGAGGCGTTACCCCGGGACATCCCCCGCGTGGTGGCCGACCCGATCGAGGCGTGCCTGCGTCGTGACCCGGCCGACCGACCGAACGCGTCGGAGCTCTCGGCGATGCTCCGGCCGCTGGCCGACGTCCTCCCCCGCAGCCCGAGGGTGAGCCGGCGCCGGCCGCGTCTGTAAGGCGATGAGACGTCTCTCACTGCGGGCTCACGGCAGTCTCAGGGACCGAGGACAGGATCAACATCGAAGGCGATCATCGGGATCGCCGCGGAACAGGAGGAGGTCGACATGGTACGGAAGGTGCTACTGGGAGTGTTCGCG
This sequence comes from Actinomycetota bacterium, assembly GCA_035641375.1. Classification (GTDB taxonomy): domain Bacteria; phylum Actinomycetota; class UBA4738; order UBA4738; family CALAEC01; genus DASQUI01. The sequence continues at coordinate 231 of DASQUI010000002.1, read as the reverse complement.
GTGGCGCTCGGCGGGATCCTGGGGTGGGCCACGGCGCCCGGATCCGATGACGCGGCCCCCGTCTCGGAGGTGAACGTCGACGACGACGCCGTGCGCGAGCTGGGGGCCGACGAGGTCGGCGCCGACGACGACGAGGGCGACGGCGACGACACCAAGGGCGACGACGGCACCAGCGGCGGGAACAACACCGGCGACGGCGACAACACGAAGGGGAACGACGGGACCGGTGGC
>DASQUI010000001.1:0-2088 GCA_035641375.1 Actinomycetota bacterium | reverse complement strand
GGTGATCCCGACCTCGTCCTCCAGTTGCTGTGCCGTGGTGCCCATCTGGTGCCCATTCTCATTCATACGACCACCCTGAACATCTCCTCGAGGGACGTTTGTCCCAGCTTCGCTTTCTCAAGACCATCGTCGCGGAGGGTCATCATCCCCTGCTCGACAGCCATCCTCCTTATGTCTTCGGACGATCGGCGCTCCACCGTTAGCCCTTCGATCTCTTCCGTGACCGGCATGACCTCATACAGTCCGATCCGGCCGCGATATCCCGTCTTGCCGCACGCCGAGCACCCCTTGGGGCGGTACAGCTCGATGTCCCTCGTGCCCTCCGGGAACCCCGCTCCAGCCAGCTCCTTCTCCGACGGCTGGTACGTCTCCCGGCACCGCTCGCAGAGCTTCCGGGCCAGTCGCTGGGCCACGAGGCAGTCGAGGGCCGAGGCCACCAGGTACGGCTCCACGCCCATCTCGACGAGCCGAGTGATGCCGGACGGCGCATCGTTCGTGTGTAGCGTCGACAGCACGAGGTGGCCGGTGAGGGACGCCTCCACGGCGATCAGCGCCGTCTCGCGGTCGCGGATCTCTCCGATGAGGACGATGTCGGGGTCGGCCCTCAGGATCGAGCGCAGGGCCGAGGCGAACGTCAGGCCAGCCTTGTTGTTGGTCTGGATCTGGTTCACGCCGTTCATCCGGTACTCGACCGGATCCTCGACGGTGATGATGTTCTTGTCGATGTTGTTCAGGATGTTGAGCGTCGCGTACAGCGTCGTCGACTTGCCCGAGCCGGTCGGTCCGGTGGCCAGCAGTGCCCCGTACGGCTTGCGGAACGACTGCTCGAACCGGCGGTAGGCGTCGTCCAAGAAGCCGAGATCTTCCAGCTCCATGAGGACGCTGGTCTTGTCGAGGATGCGGATGACCACCTTCTCGCCGTACACGGTGGGGAGCGTCGCCACGCGAAGGTCGACCGACCGGCCGCCGACGACGAGCCCGACCCGCCCGTCCTGCGGCACGCGCCGCTCGGCGATGTTGATGTCGGCCATGACCTTGACCCGGGCCACGACGGAGTTCTGGATGTTCTTCGGCGACCGCATCACCTCGTGGAGGACGCCGTCGATCCGGTACCGGATCCGGATGTCGTGCTCGTTGGGCTCGATGTGGATGTCGGAGGCCCGGTCGGCTACCGCCTGGGTGATGAGGAGGTTGACCAGCCGGACGATGGGGGCCTCCTCGACCGCCGTCTCCACCGCCGCGGTGGTCGTCACGTCGGTGGCCTTGTCCGACGCCTCGCTGGCGATGTCCTCGACGGACTGGTCGAGCGAACTGCAGTATTTCCGGATGCCCTGCTCCACGTCGGCGGCGGTGCACACCACCGGCTTCACCGGCATCCCGGTGATCGTGCGGATGTCGTCCAGCGCGAAGACGTTCGCCGGATCCGACATGGCCACGACCAGCTTGCCGTCCTCGAACCCGATGGGAAGGGCGCGGTAGCGCCGGGCAACCTGCTCGGGGATCAGCGAGGCCGCGCTGGCATCGACCGCGTGCTCGGTCAGATCGACGAACCCCAGGCCGATCTTCCGGGCCAGCGCGGAGACGAGCTCAGGCTCCCGGACCAGCCCTAGGTCGATGAGGACGCGGCCCATCGACCTGCCCAGCCGCTGCTGCTCGGCGATGGCCGTCTCCAGCTGCTCCGCGGTGATCAGGCCCTCGTCGACGAGGACGTCACCCAGACCCTTCGTTCTCTTCACGGCTCCACGGGCTCCCATGCCTCTCCCTACTCAGTTGTCGGTGGGCTCGTCGAAAAGCCGAGCGAATTCTCGCGCCAGGTCGGCGGCATCGATGTCGCCGTCCTCGGTCGGAGTCGCGGCCTCGAACCCTGCCGGCGGGAGGACCGGCTCAGAGGTTGCAGGATCGTCGATCGCATCTTCGGTCGGGCCGTGGCCGTTCGGGGCCGGCGCGGCCATGAACCCGGCCTCGTCGAGGAGCGACGGCGGCGGCGTGTAGCGGGGCCCCTCGTCCACCGGCGGGGGGGTGGGATGGACGAAGATCGGCGGGACCTCGGCGGACTCTTCGGTCTGCCCCGAGGGCGCGAGGGATCCC